>NZ_BAAFGR010000016.1:0-73113 GCF_041154655.1 Nocardia sp. JMUB6875 | reverse complement strand
GGGGCGTAGTCGGTGTAGCCGCGCGGATCGGGTTCCGGTGTGCGGCGGCGGGATCCGGCCTCGCGGACCGCCTCGGCCAGGGCGGTCAGATCATCGTCGTCGGGGGTGGAGCTGGAAAACCCGCCCTCGTGACGGACCAGCTCCCATCCCTTGGGGGCGGTGATCCGGGAGGCGTGTGTTTCACACAGATCCCAGGAGTGCGGTTCGGCGACCGTGACCAGCGGACCCACGACTGCCATCGAGTCGGAGTACACATAGGTCAGCGTCGCGACGGCCGGGTTTTTGCAGCCTGGACGGCAGCAACGACGCATGGGGATCACGCCATGCAGGGTAACCCCCCTCACGCCCCGCCGGTAGCGGGACACGCTCAACGACACCCGCCCGGCTAAGGGTTAGATTCAAGGTATGACCCGTTCACGTAAGAGGCGGCCGCCCACCGCGCGGTCGGTCATCCGCCGCGGGCGGGGTGTGCGCGGGCCCATGCTGCCGCCGACGGTCCCGGCCCGGCGCACCCGCGGCCAGGAGTTCGACCGGCTGGTGCTGGAGGCGTTCGCGCCGCTGGAGAGCCGCTGGCACGAACAGCTCACCAAGCTCGACATCGCCGTCGACGATGTGCCGAAAATCCGCCCGCTGCACCCGGATTCGGTCACCTGGCCCGACGAGGTGGTGGCCGACGGCCCGGTGCCGCTGTCGCGCCTGATTCCGGCGGGCGTGGATCGCTACGGCATGGCTACCCGTGCCCGGGTCGTGTTGTTCCGCAAGCCATTGGAGCTGCGGGCGCAGGATCCCGACGATCTGGTCGACCTGCTGCGCGAGGTGCTCGTGCAACAGATCGCGACCTACCTGGGCGTGGAGCCCGACGTGATCGACCCGGAACCGGAGTAGACAACTCCGGGGCCCTACCCCGAACTACGTTCCGCAGCAACTGGTTTCGTCAGTTCGGGGTACCTCATCGGGTACGCCGGGATTACTACTAGATGATGCCGCGCTTGAGGCGGCGGCGTTCACGTTCGGACAGGCCGCCCCAGATGCCGAAGCGCTCGTCGTTGGCGAGGGCGTATTCGAGGCACTCGTCGCGCACCTCGCAGCCCAGGCAGATGCGCTTGGCCTCTCTGGTGGAGCCGCCCTTCTCCGGGAAGAACGCCTCCGGGTCGGTCTGGGCGCACAGCGCCCGCTCCTGCCACTGTTCGGCCTCGGTCATCATGCGACCGCCGCGCGAGAAAGTGTCGAACATATCCTCGGCACCGGTGACGATCAGGCTCAGCCGCGGTGGTTCGGGCTGGTAGGCGGCTCGCGCCCACTGTCCGCCCCCCGGCCGCGCAGTCGTCATCGGTTCACCCCCCTCGTATCCGTTCCGGTCATCGGCGCAGAAGTCAGGTGCTGCGCCAGTCGTGGAATCGGTTTGCGATACACCGCCCGGAATGCCCGACGGGGCCAGCTCTTCGGCCATCGCTCCGCCTCCTCACTGTGTGTTAGCGCAGAATGATTAATCCGCCGGAGCCGATCCCACCGACGGCCCAACACCGCGGCGTAGTCCCGCGGCCATCCCCGAGCTTGGGTCATCCCGGTGCGAACAGTTGTTCGAAAACCCGTCCGCGCCTTGCACTCTCACGCGGACCCGGAATGACATGCCTGTGATTAGACACGCCGGGAGCGGCGATGGTCAAGCTGCCGAAGCAATTCCGTTACCATCTCCGGCCCCTCTTACCCGCGTTCCCGCAGATCAAACAGCAAATTCATAGCAAATGATCTGTTATCGGGCATCCGGGGCCGAACGCATAGGCTGTGCGGATGTGACTCGAGAACAAGCGGACACGGCGCCCGGCACCGGCCTGCGGATTGCCGTACTGGTCGGCGGAGTCGGCGGCGCGCGGTTCCTGATGGGCGTGCGCGAACTGCTGCCCGGAGCCGACACCACGGCCATCGTCAATGTCGGCGACGACGTCTGGATGCACGGCCTGCGCATCTGCCCTGACCTGGACACCTGCATGTACACCCTGGGTGGCGGCATCGACCCCGAACGCGGCTGGGGGCACGCGAACGAGACCTGGAACGCCAAGGAGGAGCTCGCGAAATACAACGCTCAGCCCGATTGGTTCGGGTTGGGGGATCGCGATATCGCCACCCATCTCATCCGCACCGAAATGCTGCGTCAGGGATACCCGCTCTCGGCGGTCACCGAGGCGCTCTGCAATCGGTGGCAACCGGGTGTGAAACTGCTCCCGGCAACCGACGATCGGTGTGAAACGCATGTAGTTATCGGGGATCCGGAGAACCCTGGCGAACGCCGCGCGATCCATTTCCAAGAGTGGTGGGTCCGCTACCGAGCTAACGTCGAGACCCATGGATTCGTGACTATTGGGGCAGATGCTGCGAAACCGGCTCCAGGTGTGACGGAAATCATAGAGTCCGCTGACGTGATCCTGCTGGCCCCTTCCAACCCCGTGGTGAGCGTCGGAGCGATCCTTTCGGTTCCGGGCATACGCGGCGCACTACGCACAACGGACGCCAAGGTGATCGGCCTGTCGCCGGTGATCGGTGGAAAGCCGTTGCGCGGCATGGCCGATGAATGTCTGTCGGTGATCGGGGTAGAGACCACCGCCGAGGCCGTCGGTAACTACTACGGCGCCCGCTCGGCTACCGGAATCCTGGACGGCTGGCTCATCCACACCGGCGATACCGCGGATGTCCCGGGCGTCGAGGTGCGGGCGGTGCCGCTGCTCATGACCGACCCGGCCACCACCGCCGAAATGGTTCGCGAGGCTCTCGACATCGCGGGTCTGAAACCATAAGTGCGGCAGGAAGAATCCGTACAGATCGGCCACGCGACCGCGGGCCGGACGAATACGACATCTCGGGAGTGACAGCGTGACAACGGAACCGGGCGCACCCGGCGGTGCGCCGCACGGCGGTGAGACGGTGCCGCGGGGCGATCACGCCTCCGGCGGAGAGCTGCGGATCCTGCCGGTGCTCGGCCTGCCCGAGTTCCGGCCCGGCGATGACATCGCGGAGGCCATTGCGGCGCAGGCGCCTTGGCTGCGCGATGGGGATGTGCTGGTGGTGACCAGCAAGATCATCTCGAAGGTCGAGGGCCGCATCGTCGCGGTACCGGCGGATCCGGACGAACGCGACGCCGCACGTCGACGACTCGTACTCGAGGAATCGGTGCGAGTGCTGGCGCGCAAGAACCGCACCCTCATCACGGAGAACAAACTCGGCATCGTGCAGGCCGCGTCGGGCGTCGACGGCTCCAACGTGGAGCAGGGCGAATTGGTGCTGCTGCCACAGGATCCCGACGCTTCCGCCAAGGCGCTGCGCATGGAGCTCGCCGAGCGGCTCGGGGTGCAGGTCGCAGTGGTCATCACCGACACCATGGGCCGGGCCTGGCGTAATGGCCAGATCGACGCCGCCATCGGCTCGTCGGGGCTGCGCGTGCTGCACGACTACAACGGCGCGGTGGACGGCCAGGGGAATGAACTGCACGTCACCCTGGTCGCCGTCGCGGATGAGCTGGCGGCGGCCGCGGATCTGGTGAAGGGCAAGATGGGCGGCGTGCCGGTCGCCGTGGTGCGGGGCCTCGAATACACCGACGACGGTTCGACCGCCGCGGGCCTCTTGCGCGTGGGCGAAGAGGACCTGTTCTGGCTCGGCACGGAGGAATCCGTTGAACTCGGCCGCAAACAGGCAGTGCCGCTGCGTCGTTCGGTGCGGCAGTTCGCGGACACCCCTGTCGAGCCCGAGCTCATCCGGGAGTCGGTGGCCGCCGGGCTGACCGCCCCGGCCCCGCATCACACCCGTCCGGTGCGCTTCGTCTGGCTGCGTGATCGGGCGCGGCGCGAGCGACTGCTCGAGGCGATGGCCGAGAAGTGGCGCGTCGATCTGACCGCCGACGGCAAGGCCCCCGAGAGCATCGAGAAGCGGGTCGCGCGTGGCCGCATCCTGTTCGACGCTCCCGAGGTGATCATCCCGTTCTGCGTTCCGGATGGCGCGCACGACTATCCGGACGAAACGCGCACGGCTGCGGAGAAGACCATGTTCACCGTGGCCGTGGGCGCGGCGGTGCAGGGACTACTTGTTTCGCTGGCTGTTCGTGGTGTCGGCAGCTGCTGGATCGGGTCCACCATCTTCGCGCCGGAGGTCACTCGCGAGGTGCTCGGACTCGAATCGGACTGGAACCCCTTGGGTGCCATTGCCATCGGCTATCCGCTCGAGGAGATCGCGCCGCGCGAGGCGGGCGATCCCGGCATCGGCCTGGTCGAGCTGTGAGGCGGATCGGCGTGGGCGGGTCCGGCCATAGCGGAGGTCCGATGGCGGCTGCTCGTCGTATGGCGGTGGTCCGGTGAGCGCGGAGTCATTGCACAAGTCGGCGGTGGAACTGCTCGAAACCTGGGCCCCGGCAACGGGTCCGGAGGCTTCAATCCGGGAGGCCATGCTGGCCTTCCTGGGTTCCGCGCCGCGCGGCTGCCTGCGCGAGCACGCGGCCGGGCATATCACCGCCTCGGCCATCGTGTTCTCCCACGACGAGCGCGAGGTACTGCTGACCCTGCACCCGCGGGTGGGGCGGTGGATCCAATTGGGCGGGCACTGCGAGGAATCCGACGATTCGGTCGCGGTGGCCGCGCTGCGCGAGGCCACCGAGGAGTCGGGGATCGAGGGGCTGGTGCTGGAGCCGGGGCTCTACGGCGCGCAGGCGCATCCGATCACCTGTTCGCTCGGGGTGCCGACTCGCCACCTGGATCTGCTGTTCAAGATCGTGGCTCCGGAAGGCGCTGTGCCGGTGCGGAGTTCGGAGTCGACCGACCTGGCCTGGTGGCCTCTAGACAATCTGCCGACTGATTCCGACGTCCTGCTGCGCTGATCAGTGCCCCAGGCGTGTTGGCCGAAGCGGTATACACCTGATCTCTGCCGACTGGCCTGGAAGGCGGCCATCGCCGTGCCAGCACTGGCAGGACTGCCTATTGTCTTACAGGCCACCAAATTCACACGGCAGGCATCCGTCTGTCACAACGCAGTCGCTGAATAAGCCCGGAGCGTCGTCCGAACGCACTATATTGCCTGCGGGTTCAGGCGGTCATCGCAACACTTCGTTGAGTGCTTCTGATGGTGTGCGGAAGCCGAGGGTTTGTCGAGGGCGTCCGTTGAGTTCGTCGGCGATGGCGTCGAGGTCGTGCTGGGTGTAGTGGCGCAGGTCGGCGGCGCGGGGAAGGTATTGGCGGACAAGGCCGTTGGTGTTCTCGTTGCTGCCGCGCTGCCAGGGACTGTTGGGGTCGCAGAAGTAGACCGGGACGCCGGTGGCGACGGTGAAGCGGGCATGTTCGGCCATTTCGAAGCCTTGATCCCAGGTCAGGGTCCGTCGCAGCGCGGCCGGCAGGGTGACGATCTTGGCTGCCAGGGCCGCGGCGACGAGGTCGGCGCGTTTGCCGTCGGGCAGCGACACGAGCATCAGGAACCGGGTGGATCGTTCGACGAGGGTGGCGATGCAGGAGGGGCCGTGGCCGCAGAGCAGGTCGCCTTCCCAATGGCCGGGCACTGCCCGGTCGGTGGCTTCGGCGGGACGCTGCGAGATGGTGAGCACGCCGCGGCGCTGGCCTCGGCCGTCGGGCTGGCGGGCGACGCGGGGGCGGCGGGTGGAGCGTGGTTTGCGCAGGTAGTGGGTCAGTTCGTGGCGCAGGTCGCCGCGGGCCTGGATGAACAGGGCCCGGTAGATCGTTTCGTGCGACACATATCCCATGCTGCGCTGCGGATTCCGGCGCAGCCAGCCCGCGATCTGCTGCGGCGACCAGCGCTGCGCCAGCCGCTCGGCCACCACCGCGGCCAACTGCGGATTCCGCGACAGTTTCGTGGGTTTCGGGCGCACCGCTCGCGCCCAGGCTGCTTGATCGGCGGTCACGGCGCGATAGCCGAGACGCCCGCCGTTGCCTGCGACCTCCCGAGAAATCGTCGAGGGCGCCCGGCCTAAACTTCGGGCGATGCCACGCAGTGATTGCCCGGCGGCCAGGCCACGGGAAATCTGTTCTCGTTCAACCGGACTCAACCGCAGCTGGCCGCGTCGTCGCGGCACCGGCCGCACTCCACCGCAGCGTTTGAGCAGGTCCCGCACGGTCGAGGGATTGCGGCGCATCTCCCGGGCCAGCACCTTCACCGCCTGCCCGGATCTCCACCGCCGCCAGACTTCGTCGACCTCGGCCGCCGACAAAGGTGTCCTCGTCATCACGCATCACCTGTTTCGCCTGAACAAAACCAGTGTTGCGCTGACCCATTGAAACCACACCGATGAGCGCGCTCTGAACTGGCCATGGGTCGCACTGCGATTGCCCCGTCAGAGCTGTCTACTAGCCTCCTGTTCGGAACGGTCAGCGTGACACATCGGGAAGATCAACCGGCAGTATCGATCTGGTACTGGTCGAGCATCGTGGACGGCCGTTTCCTAGTGCTGCCCGGTCTGTCCATCACCAAGGCAGTCTGCTGCAGGCCCCGGGATCACCGGGACCTCTGAGAGCCCTTACAACCCGGAAATCTCCTTGGCCTTTGCGATCGCCCACAGCAGCAGATCAACGGGAACCTCGTTGACGTCCAGGCTCACCACCGCATCGGTCCATGACCCGTTCCCCTCGTCCGGGTCCGGGACTGCAATGGCGAAGTGGGAGCCACGCCTGGGTATGGCCGGGTCGGTGAACTCGAAGACTCGCCGATCGACGCTGATATCGCTGAAATCGGTGATCTCTATCTGTCGCCCTTGAAAGGTATTGCCGGTCATGCTTTCCAAGCCCCAATCAGTTCACTGACATGGAAATGGTCCCGACGATCAGCTGCCCTTGATCCCTGGTGAGCCATGCAGACCACCTCGGAACAGGACCGCCAGGAAACGCGCGGGTGACAGTCTGTCTCAACGATGGCTACGAGCGCGAATACCCGCTCTTGCCGCATAGCGCGCTGATTGAGTCGGCCACAGCCCGGAAATTGGAAGATGTACGGGCAGAGCGCCTCAGGGCCACCGAAGGTGCACGCTCATATCAATGAGCGGCCTGAGTGCAAGTCGGGCGACCTTGCCGGCGAGTTCTACCCATGGATCGATTCGAAAACCTGTGCGAGAGTGATGCTGGACCGCTAGATTAGGCGAGTGACGACCGCCAGGGCTGCTAACGGTGCTCCGCGGAACAGCGTGATTCAAGCGTACCGGTACGCGCTGGAACCAACTGCGGCGCAGGAACAAGCGCTGCGATCACATTGTGGGGCACAGCGCTTTGCGTACAACTGGGGTCTGTCCTTCGTTCGTGCGAATCTCGAGACACGTGCTGCCGAGGCCTCTTTTGGTCCGACCGATGATCAGTTGACTCCTGCAGTGGAGTGGTCAGCTTATGGCCTTCGTAGGGCGTGGAACCAAGCCAAGGCTGAGGTTGCGCCCTGGTGGGCCGAGAATTCGAAAGAAGCCTACGGGTCGGGGCTTGCGAATGTGGCTACTGCACTGAAGAACTGGAGCGATTCTCGAGATGGGAAGCGTGCCGGGCGGCGGGTCGGGTTTCCCCGTTTCAAGAGCCGACGCGCTGTGTGGTCATGTCGATTCACCACCGGCAGCCTGGGTTTGGTCGATGCAGACCGCCGACACATCAAGCTGCCGAGGATCGGGGTGGTACGCACGGGCGAATCCACGCGCAAACTTGCTCGCCACCTTGACCGTGGCAGCGGTCGGATTCGTTCGGCAACTGTGTCTTTGCAGGGCGGCCGTTGGTTCGTAGCTTTCTCGGTCGAAGTTGTCCGCGCGGAGCCGGTTCGCGTGCAGTCAGGTGAGACAGTTGGGGTGGATTTGGGGGTGAAGTCGTTGGCGGTGTTGTCCAACGGCCGAGTGGTCCCCAATCCGGAGTATCTCGTTCGTGCACAGGCCAGAATTCGTCGCCTGCAGCGCCGCGCCGCGCGTCGTCGAGGTCCTGATTCCAAGACCCGCACCATGCCGTCGAACCGCTGGCGGAAGACTCAAGCGAAGCTCGCACGCTTGCATGTCAAAGTTGCCAACGCACGTCGTGATGGACTGCATAAGCTGACCACCGAACTGACCGACTCCTACCGCACGGTGGTGGTAGAAGACCTGAATGTGGCTGGTCTGCTGGCGAATCGGCGCTTATCAGGACGCATAGCCGATGCCAGCTGGGGCGAGTTTCGACGACAGCTCGACTACAAGAGTCGTTGGCGTGGAGCGACATTGCAGGTGGCGGATCGTTGGTTCCCGAGTTCGAAGCGGTGTTCGGCGTGTGGCGTGGTGAAAGCCAAGCTGCGCCTGCGCGACCGGACGTTCTCTTGCGACGAGTGCGGACTCGTGCTCGATCGTGATCTCAACGCCGCCCGTAATCTGGCGGCTCTAGTCGAGATCGAAACGTCCACGGCGAGTTGCGCCGGGACGGAAAAAATGCCCGCTGGAAACCCGCGTAAGACCTCCTCGGGGGCTATGGGTATCGCCACGGGAAGATCCCGGGCCCCTTCGGACCCGGGTCAACGTCGCGGATGTGAATCCGTGGCTCAGGATCTGGCCTTGCCGATTTCCTGAACGGTGGAATTCCCCACCGGGCCTACGAACCAACGCTACTTCGGTGCTAAGGTCCGAACTTGTACACGTTCTCAGGGCGGGGCGGAAATCCCCACCGGCGGTGATGGCTTCCAGACCTTCTGGGACGCACGAGCCCGCGAGCGCCAGGCGATTCCTCGGAAGGCCTGGGTCGAGCAGATTCCGGTGTGATCCCGGAGCCGACGGTCACAGTCCGGATGAAAGAGAACGCGGCACCGGCCGGTCCGCATCGTCGGACGGGTCTGTTCGCGTCTATGCCCTGGGTGACATCGCGAACAGGAGGAATCCCCATGTCACCCAATCCGAATCGCATCGCCCTCGTCGCCGCGCAGTGGCACAGCGAGATTGTCGAGAAGGCCGTGGAATCCGCCCGCAAGGGCCTGCTCGATCGTGGCTACGCCGAGGTCGACGTGATCCACGTGCCCGGCGCGTTCGAGATCCCGTTGCAGGCCAAGCGATTGGCGACCGGTGGCCGCTATGCCGCGGTCGCGGGCGTCGCACTCGTGGTGGACGGCGGCATCTACCGCCACGATTTCGTGGCCTCGACCGTCGTCGACGCCTTGATGCGGGTCCAGCTCGAGACCGACGTGCCGGTGTTCTCCGCGGTACTCACTCCGCACCACTTCCACGAGCACGGTGAGCATCTCACCTACTTCTCCCGGCACTTCGAGGTGAAGGGCGCGGAGCTGGCCAATGCCATCGCCGCGACCCTGGCGCTGGACGCGGTCGGCGTCTAGCACCAGGGTCTGTGCGGGTTCCGTCGGCGCGACGGGGGGTTAACGCGCCGGCGGTCCCGGTTCCGCCTGGGGGTTGGGGTCAGGCTGGAACCAGGTTCTTTTCGGGTTCGGCGGGCGCGTGGTCCTCGACCATGCTGGCCTCGTCGAACGGGATCTCGCGGTTGAGCACCGCGGTGACGCGGGCCGGATCGATGGTCTTGGTCCAGGTGCCGACCAGCAGGGTGGCGACCGCGTTGCCCGAGAAGTTGGTCAGCGCACGGGCTTCCGACATGAACCGGTCGATGCCGACGATCAGGCCGACGCCGTCGAGCAGTTCGGGCCGGTGGCTCTGCAGCCCGCCCGCGAGGGTGGCCAGGCCCGCGCCGGTGACGCCGGCCGCGCCCTTGGAGGCGACGATCATGAACAGCAGCAGGCCGATCTGCTCGTGCCAGGACAGCGGCTTGCCCATGGCGTCGGCCACGAACAGGGTGGCCATGGTCAGGTAGATGGCGGTGCCGTCGAGGTTGAACGAATACCCGGTCGGCACAACCACACCCACGGTGGTGCGGTCGACGCCGACATGCTCCATCTTGGCGATCAGGCGGGGCAGCGCCGACTCCGAGGACGAGGTGGCGAAGATCAGCAGGTACTCGCGGGCCAGGTAGCGCACCAGCTTGAAGATGGACGTGCCCGCGACGACCCGCAGCAGGATGCCCAGCACGCCGAAGATGAACACGATGCAGGTCAGGTAGAAGGCGACCATCAACAGCGCCAGCTGCTTGACCGCGTCGAGCCCGGTGCGCGCCACCACGTTCGCCATCGCGCCGAACGCGCCGATCGGGGCCAGCCACAGGATCATGGTCAGGATCCGGAACACCAGCTTCTGCACCGAGGCCACGCCGCGCAGGATCGGCTCGCCCGCACTGCCCATGGCCTGGATGCCGAAGCCGACCAGCAACGCCACGAACAGCGCCTGCAGCACCTTGCCCGAGGTGAGCGAGGACAGCAGCGTGGTCGGGACGATGTCCTGCAGGAACTGCCAGGTGCCGCCCGCCGCCTTGGCGTCGGTCGCGTACTTGGTGACCTCCTTGGCGTGGGCCGCCACGTTCAGGCCCGAACCCGGGTGCAGCAGATTGCCGACCAGCAGGCCGATGCCCAGCGCGACCGTCGACATGACGAGGAAGTAGCCCAGCGCCAGGCCGCCCACCTTGCCGACCTTGGCGGCCGCGCGCACCGAGCCGATGCCGAGCACGATGGTGCAGAAGATGACCGGGGCGATCATCATCTTGATGAGGTTCACGAAGAGCGTGCCGAGCTCACCCACGCTCTTGCCGAAACCCGGAGCCAGCCAGCCGACCAGAATGCCCGCGATGACAGCCGCGATGACGGCCAGGTAGAGCCAGTGGGTACGGTCCCTGCGCTGTGGTGTTGTCGTTTCGCTCATCTCGTCGTGCCTCCGGGTCGCTGCCCGCGCGACGGTTCTCCACACGGGTGATCGGGAAGAATCATGGTCTGGACAGTGACGGGGGTCACTGTTTCGTAAATTATGTTCATGAAGTACCCGGAGGAGTCGTGAGAGGTCGGAGTCGGGCGCGGCGCACCCTCGCCGGGCAGGTCTTCGTGGTGCAGGTGCTGGTGCTGGCCGTGGTGATCGCGGCGGGCGCGGTGCTGGCGGTGCTGCAGACGCGCCGGGTGCAGGACGACGCCACCCGGGCCGAGGTCACCGATACCGCGGTGGCGGTCGCACAGTCGCCCTCGACGCTGGCCGGGGTGCGCAGCCCGGATCCGACCGCGCTGCTGCAGCCGGTGACCGAGGCCATCCGCAAGTCCACCGGCATGGATTTCATCGTGGTGATGGCCCCGGACCGGACCCGCTACACGCACACCGAGATCGATCGGATCGGGAAACCGTTCAGCGGCAATATCGATCGCGCGCTGGCGGGGGAGACGTTCACCGAAACCTATGCCGGGACACTGGGACCCTCGATTCGGGCGGTGACGCCGGTGCGTGACGCGGACGGGCGCATCGTCGCGCTGGTGTCGGCCGGGGTCACGCGCACGCATATCAGTGATCAGGTGCGGGCGCAGTTGCCGCTCATCCTGCTCGCCGCCGGGGGCGGGCTGCTACTGGCGACGCTGAGCTCGTTGCTGTTGCGGCGCAGGCTGTTACGGCAGACGCACGGGCTGGGGCCGAGCGAGCTGCGGGCCATGTACGAGCATCACGACGCGGTGCTGCATTCGATCCACGAGGGGCTGCTGGTCTTCGATAAATCGGATGAGACCGCCGAGGTGGTCAATGATCAGGCGCGTCTGCTGCTGGACCTACCCGACGGGCCGATCAAGCGCTCGGACCTGCCGGTGTCGTTGCAGCGCTTGGGAACCGGCGTGGTCCGCGACGAGATGCACGTGACCCCCGACCGGGTGCTGGTGGTCAACCAGGACGTCGTCGAGCACGACGGCCGCCGCATCGGCACCGTGCTGACCCTGCGCGATCACACCGAATTGCGGGACGTGCTGGGAGAATTGGATTCCGTGCGCGGCTTCGCCGAATCGCTGCGCGCCCAGGCGCACGAGGCCGCCAACCGGCTGCACACCGTGGTCACCATGGTCGAGCTGGGCCGCCACCGGGAGGCGGTGAACTTCGCGACCGCGGAACTCGAACTGTCCCAGGTCCTCATCGACCGGCTCACCGGCGCGGTGGCCGAACCGGCGGTGGTGGCGCTGCTGCTGGGCAAGGTGGAGCAGGCCGCCGAGTACGGTGTCGAGCTGACCGTCACCGGCGACACCCTTCTTGACAGCACCGATCCGCTCAGCCCGCACGAGATGGTCACACTGCTGGGCAATCTGATAGACAACGCGCTCGACGAGGTCGGGCACGATGAGGACGCGTGGGTGGAAGTGACTGTGCGACGGGATGAATCGGAGCTGTTCGTGCGGGTGGCCGACAGCGGGCCGGGCATGTCCGAGGAGCTGTTCACCCGCGCCACCGAGCGCGGGTACTCCACCAAGACCGACCATCACGGGCTGGGCCTGGCGCTGGTGCGGCGCCTGGTAGCGCGGCACGCCGGTGAGCTGCGGGCGCGGCGGGAACCGGAGTCCGCGGTGATCGTGAGGTTCCCGCGATGAATCCTCGGGGGCAGAAACCGATTCGGGTATTGATCGTCGAGGACGAGCCGAAAATCGCTGCGGCACACCGCTCTTATGTGAATCGGCTGACCGGTTTCGATGTGGTGGCGGTGGCGCACACCGGACGCGACGCCGTTTCGATCGCGAAAAGGTCACAATCTTCCGGCGTCCCCGTTGATTTGGTGCTGATGGATATCGGCTTGCCGGATATGAGCGGCCTCGCCGTCGCCGCCGCGCTGTCGGGGCTGCGGCCGCGACCCGATGTCATCGCCGTCACCTCCGCCCGCGATCTGGCCATGGTGCGCGCGGCCGTCTCGCACGGCGTGGTGCTGTATCTGTTGAAGCCCTTCACCTTTGCCGCCTTCCGCGACAAATTGGAACGCTATCTCGAATACCGGGCGGCCCTGCCGGCCGGGGAGACGGCGGTCTCGCAGCTGGATATCGATCGCGCCTTCGGGGCGTTGCGCACGCCCGACCAGCGCGCCACATTGCCGAAAGGCATTGCGCCCCAGACCATGGACGAGGTGTCGCGCGCGGTGCGGGGCGCGGCGGACGGGCTCTCGGCCGGCGAGGCCGGGCGCGCGGTGGGCGTCTCCCGGGTGACGGCGTGGCGCTACCTGGAGCGTCTGGCCGAAGACGGCGTGGTGGAACGGCGAACCGACTACGGTCGAACCGGCCGCCCACAGGTGCGATATGTGTGGTTGCGCTGACAGGGGTCACGCCACCGGTTTGCCAATGGGGTCAAGGTGACTGGTGCCACATGCGTCGGTGCCGCAGAACCGACTGCTCATGATGTAACGGTTGCCACCTTTGGGGGCGACCAGGTGCTGTAACAGGGACTAAGTTCCAAGATATGTAGCTGCGAAGTTCGACGAGGTTCGAAGAGGTTTCTGATTAGCGGGGCAAAAGTGCAATTGGTTGGCAAACGGTCGGGTTCGCCGGATCCGAAACGCCACCTGTGGGTGCTGGGGCTCGTCGCACCCGCGTCGGCGTTGTTGCCGTCCCAGCTGGTGCTCCATACCAAGCTGACGGTGTTCTGGTGGATCGGACCGATCATCGTTCTGATCGTGATTCCGGTGCTGGACTGGGTCGTCGGGGAAGACGGCACCAATCCGCGCGACGAAGACTACGAACTACTCTCCAACGACCGGTTCTACCGGTGGTGTACCTACGCGTTCCTGCCGGTGCAGCTGGTCGGGCTGATCATCGCCGCCTACATGTGGGCCGGCGACGACCTGTCCATCCCGAACAAGCTGGGCCTGGCGGCCACCCTCGGGTTCGTCAGCGGCATCGGCATCAACGCCGCGCACGAGCTCGGGCACCGGGTCGAGAGCCTGGAGCGCTGGCTGTCGAAGATCGCGTTGGCGCAATCGGCCTACGGGCACTTCTTCGTCGAGCACAACAAGGGCCACCACGCCCGCGTCGCCACGCCGGAGGATCCGGCCAGCGCGCGGATGGGGGAGTCGCTGTGGGAGTTCCTGCCGCGCAGCGTGATCGGCGGCTTCCGCTCGGCAATCCACCTGGAGGGCGAGCGGCTGCGGCGCAAGGGGCATCGCTGGTTCAGCGTGCACAACCACATTCTGCAGGCGTGGTCGATGACGGCGGTGCTGTTCGCCGGGTTGCTGGGGATTTTCGGATGGCGGATTCTGCCGTACCTGCTGCTGCAGGCGGTGATCGGCGCGGCGCTGCTCGAAACAGTCAACTACGTCGAGCACTACGGGCTGCTGCGGCGGCGTCGGCCCAACGGCAACTGGGCGCGTTGCTCGCCGCGCGACAGCTGGAACAGCGATCGGCTGGTCACCAATATCTTCCTGTTCCACCTGCAGCGGCACAGCGACCACCACGCCAATCCTGGACGCAGGTACCAGACGCTGCGCACCTCCGAGGAGGCGCCGCAGCTTCCGGCGGGCTACGCCACCATGATCCTGCTCGCGTTGTTCCCGCCGCTGTGGCGCTACATCATGGATCCGCGCCTGCTCCAGCACTACGCGGGCGATGTCAGCCAGGCCAATATCCAACCCCGTAAGCGGGAGCGCATCCTCGCCGAGTACGAGTACCGGACCGCCGCCTGAGGCGCGATTTCGGAATCGACAAACCGGGGCCGACGTGCGTACGCTGTACGCACGTCGGCCGTCGCGTGGGGGTTCCAGGCCGGACCGACTAGCCTTAGCGCCAAGCCAGCCGACCCATGGAGAGGCAGATGACGACCGCTGTGTCCAGCATGATGACCCCCGACGTCCGCAACGGGATCGATTTCAAGGTGGCGGACCTGTCCCTTGCCGACTTCGGCCGCAAGGAGATTCGCCTCGCCGAGCACGAGATGCCGGGCCTGATGGCGCTGCGTCGCGAGTACCACGACGTGCAGCCGCTCAAGGGCGCGCGCATTTCCGGCTCCCTGCACATGACCGTGCAGACCGCCGTGCTGATCGAGACCCTGGTCTCGTTGGGCGCCGAGGTCCGCTGGGCCTCCTGCAACATCTTCTCCACCCAGGACCACGCGGCCGCCGCGGTCGTGGTCGGTCCGCACGGCACCGTCGACGAGCCCAAGGGCACCCCGGTCTTCGCCTGGAAGGGCGAGACCCTGGAGGAGTACTGGTGGGCGGCCGAGCAGATGCTGACCTGGCCGGGCGAGCCGGCCAACATGATCCTCGACGACGGCGGCGACGCCACCATGCTGGTGCTGCGCGGCGCGCAGTTCGAGAAGGCGGGCGTGGTGCCGCCCGAGGACGAGACCCACTCGGCCGAGTACAAGGTGTTCCTGAACCTGTTGCGCGCCAGCCTCGAAGCCGACAAGGGCAAGTGGGGCAAGATCGCCGAGTCGGTCAAGGGCGTCACCGAGGAGACCACCACCGGCGTGCTGCGGCTGTACCAGTTCGCCGCCGCGGGTGAGCTGTCGTTCCCGGCGATCAACGTCAACGACTCGGTCACCAAGTCGAAGTTCGACAACAAGTACGGCACCCGCCACTCGCTGATCGATGGCATCAACCGCGGCACCGATGTGCTCATCGGCGGCAAGAAGGTGCTGATCTGCGGCTACGGCGATGTCGGCAAGGGCTGCGCGGAGTCGATGGCCGGCCAGGGCGCGCGCGTCCAGGTCACCGAGATCGACCCGATCAACGCGCTGCAGGCGCTCATGGACGGCTTCGACGTCGTCACCGTGGAGCAGGCGATCGGCGACGCCGACATCGTCATCACCTCCACCGGCAACAAGGACATCATCCTTCTCGACCACATGAAGGCGATGAAGGACCAGGCCATCCTGGGCAATATCGGTCACTTCGACAACGAGATCGACATGGCCGCCCTGGAGCGCTCCGGCGCCGACCGCCTGAACATCAAGCCGCAGGTCGACCTGTGGACGTTCAAGGACTCCGGCAAGTCGATCATCGTCCTGTCCGAGGGCCGCCTCCTGAACCTGGGCAACGCCACCGGCCACCCCTCGTTCGTCATGTCGAACTCCTTCTCCAACCAGGTGATCGCCCAGATCGAACTCTGGACCAAGCCCCAGGAGTACGACAACGAGGTCTACCGCCTCCCCAAGCACCTCGACGAGAAGGTCGCCAAGATCCACGTCGAGGCCCTCGGCGGCACCCTCACCAAGCTCACCAAGGACCAGGCCGAATACATCGGCGTGGATGTGGAGGGCCCGTACAAGCCGGACCACTACCGCTACTGAGCGGCTGTGTGGTTCTCGCGAACCGCTTGTAGCACCTGAAGATTCGGCCGGTCACCTCGAGTGACCGGCCGAATCTCGTTGGGGCCTAGACGCAGATGTCCACGATCGGGAACCAGGTGCCGCCCTTGAGGGTGCAGATGGCGGCGCTGATCAGTTCGCTGGCGCTGGAGCCGGTGCCGCCGACATTGTCGGAGCCGGAGCTCGAGCCGGAACCGCCGGAGCCCGAACCGGATCCGGAGCCTGAGGTGCCGGCGATCGGGGTGGGGTCGAGGGTGAGTGGGGCGGCCGTCGCGGTGGCGGTGGAGAGGGTCGCGGCGGAGATGGCGACGGCCGCCAGGGTGTAGGTGAAGCGGGACTTCATCAGGTGCTCTCCTTGCGGGGGGAGTGGTGGCTCGGACCCTACAAGGATTGAAGGACTGGCGTTTCGGATTTGCGCGGGTTATTTATGGAAGGACTGCGGCAGGGGGTAACCCTTGTCCTGCATGACTTCTCGGGCACGGTTCGGATAGTCGGTGATCAGGCCGTCGACGCCCTGGTCCAACATCTGCCCGATGGCGTCCTTCTCATTGACCGTCCAGGGAATCACCTTGATACCGAGATCGTGTGCCTTGCGGACGTATTCGGCGCCGGTCATCAGCTTGTAGTCCGGTGATGAAATGTTCGCTCCCAGAGCCTTGATCGCGCCCAGCGGATCACCGGCGTGATCCTCGTAGTGCACCGGGCCGAGCCAGGCGCTGTTCGGCTTGAAGGTGGTGTCGTCGTAGAGCGCCACCGTCGGGATGTTCGGGTTCGCGGCCTTCACCAGCGGCAGGCTGCGCCAGTCGAAGCTCTGGATCTCCACCTTGTCGGTGGCCCCGGCCGCTCCGATCGCGCCGAGGATGACATCGACGAATTCCTCGGGGGTGGCGGACTGTTCGGGGTGCTCGGCCTCGACCTTGGTCTCCACGTTGTAGCGGATGGCGTCGAACGCGCCCGGGTAGGTCTTCACCAGATCGAACAGCTCCGGCAGCCGGGCGATCTTGTTGCCCGGAAGTTCCTGCGCCTCCGGGAATCCCGCGAGCTTCTTGCCGCAGTCGAGGGTGTGGACCTGGTCGAAGGTGAGGTCGTGCACCAGCTTGCCGACGTAGGGGTACTGCGGATCGTCGGGAAACGCCGGGGCGGTATCGGTGCACTTCTCGCCCTGGATCTTCGGGTCGTGCCAGATGAGCGGCGCCTTGTCCTTCGTCAGCACGATATCGAGTTCCAGTGTGGACACGCCCAGTTCGAGGGCCTTCGCGAAGCCGGGCAGCGACTCCTCGATGGTCATGCCGCGTCCGCCGCGGTGGGCCTGCAGATCGAAGGCCCGGTGCGGGTCGGCGGCCGGGCTCGCCGGGGTCGAGGAGTTCGTATCGCCGGAGTCGTTGCCGCAGGCCGCCAAACCGACGGCGGCAACCGCCACTCCCAGGACCGCGAAAGCACGCTTGAGCTGCACTGACTTGACGCGTACGGAAGTCATGAGCGGACTATAGCGAGCATTCGGTAGTCTGCCCTGCATGGGAGCACTGGTGGCGGTTGAAGGCCTCGACGGCGCGGGTAAGCGCACGTTGACCGAGGCCGTCGTTGCCGGGCTGACCGCCCGCGGGCTGCGCGTGGCCACCCTCGCCTTCCCCCGCTACGGCGTTTCGGTGCACGCCGACCTCGCCGCCGAGGCGCTGCGCGGCGGCCATGGAGATACCGCTCGGTCTGTGAACGCCATGGCGCTGCTGTTCGCGCTCGACCGCGCCGACGCGCGCGACGAACTCTCGAAACTGCTGGCCGACAACGACATCGTGCTACTGGACCGCTATGTGGCCTCCAATGCCGCCTATTCCGCCGCGCGGATGGAACAGGACGCGCACGGTGAAATCGTGGCCTGGATCGAGGAATTGGAATTCGAGCGATTCGCCCTGCCTGCCCCGAATGTCCAGATTCTCCTGGATGTTCCGGTCGATGTGGCGGAGGAGCGCGCCCGGCTGCGCGGCGCGGCCGACACCGCGCGGGCGCTGGACTCCTACGAAAAAGACGGGGGACTGCAGCGCCGCACCGGTACTGTCTATCGTGAGCTGGCCGAAATCAACTGGCACGGACCGTGGTGGGTGCATCGGACCGGTGACGAACCGGCAACACTTACCGCGCGCCTCGCGGAAATTGTTGCTGGATAGGGTTGGATGTGCGCCGACAGGTCACGAGTGTTGGCGTGGCGGCCGAATCAGAGCCGGAGAGGTGACAAACTAGACGTTATGAAGCCGAAGATTCTGGTCGTCGACGACGATATGGCTCTCGCGGAGATGCTCACGATCGTCTTGCGCGGTGAGGGTTTCGACCCCCACGTCGTCGGTGACGGTACGCAGGCGCTGACCGCGGTCCGGGAGCTGCGCCCGGATCTCGTGTTGCTGGACCTCATGCTGCCCGGCATGAACGGCATCGATGTATGCCGGGTACTGCGAGCCGACTCGGGAGTGCCCATCGTGATGCTGACGGCGAAGACCGATACGGTCGACGTCGTCCTGGGTTTGGAAAGCGGTGCCGACGATTACATCGTCAAACCGTTCAAACCGAAGGAACTCGTCGCTCGGGTGCGGGCCCGCCTGCGCCGCACCGAGGAGGAGCCGCAGGAGCTGCTGTCCATCGCCGACATCGTCATCGATGTGCCCGCGCACAAGGTGACCCGCGGCGGCCAGCAGATCTCGCTGACTCCGCTCGAGTTCGATCTGCTGGTGGCGTTGGCCCGCAAGCCGCGTCAGGTGTTCACCCGAGAGGTGCTCCTCGAACAGGTCTGGGGCTACCGGCATGCCGCCGATACCCGCCTGGTCAACGTGCACGTGCAGCGGTTGCGCGCCAAGGTGGAGAAGGATCCGGAGAACCCTGAGATCGTCTTGACCGTGCGAGGTGTGGGCTACAAGGCCGGACCGCCGTGATCGCTGGTTCCAGAAACCGCGTTCAGCGGTGGCTGGCGGTAGTGATGGCCTGGTTCCGCAATCTGGGCGAGCAACTGGGCCATGCATGGCGGCGTTCGCTGCAGTTGCGTGTTGTCGTGTCCACGCTCACCCTGTCGCTGATCGTCATCACGATTCTGGGCGTCGTGCTCACGAGTCAGATCACCGACAGGTTGTTGGACGCGAAGATCAGCGCGGCCGTCGACGAAATGGGCCGCGCCCGCAATACCGTTCAGAATCAACTGACCGGAGTGCACGATTCGGGCACTCAGCAGAGCCGTCTGGATGATGCCCGCCGCGCGCTGTTCAACAGCGCCGGCGGGAACCAGAGTGGCGGCGCCGCAGGCAGTTACGAGGCGGCGCTGGCCATGACGGGGGACACCGGGCAGGAGCTCACCTCCGGGTCCATTCAGGAGATCCCCAGCGAGCTACGCCAATTCGTGAAGCAGCGGCAGGTCTCCTATCAGTTCGCCACGGTCTCCAGCCCGGATGGGTACAAGGGCCCGGCCCTGATCATCGGCAGCCCGTCCGCCGATATCGATTCGCTGGAGATCTATCTGGTCTTCCCGCTCACCAATGAGCAACGGAGCCTGTCGCTCATGCGCGGCACCATGCTCATCGGCGGCATCGTGCTGCTGGTGCTGCTGGCCGCGATCACCGCGCTGGTGACCCGACAGGTGGTGCTGCCCATCCGATCCGCCGCGCGGATCGCGAGTCGTTTCGCCGACGGCCGCCTCAAGGAGCGCATGCTGGTGCGCGGTGAGGACGACATGGCCAGGCTGGCCATGTCGTTCAACGAGATGGCCGAAAGCCTGTCCAACCAGATCACCCAACTCGAGGAGTTCGGAAATCTGCAGCGACGCTTCACCTCCGACGTCAGCCACGAGCTCCGCACGCCGTTGACCACCGTGCGCATGGCGGCCGACCTCATCCACGGATCCAGCGACGACCTGGACCCGGCGCTGGCGCGTTCGGCCGAACTGCTCGTCAACGAACTCGACCGGTTCGAGGGCCTGCTCAACGACCTGCTCGAGATCAGCCGCCACGACGCGGGTGTGGCCGAGCTGCAGGTGGAATCGCTGGACGTGCGCATGTGCGCGCGGGCCGCGGTCTCCACGGTGCGGCACCTGGCCAAGGAATCCGGCGTGGAACTCGTGGTCGACATGCCCGAGGAACCCCTTGTCGCCGAGGTGGATCCGCGCCGCGTCGAGCGCGTGCTGCGAAACCTGCTCGCCAATGCCATCGACCACAGCGAGGGCAAGCCGGTGCTCATGCGCATGCGCGGCGACCTGGACGCCAACGCGGTCGCCATCGTGGTGCGCGATCAGGGCGTCGGCCTGCGGCCCGGCGAGGAGAAGCTGGTGTTCAACCGCTTCTGGCGCTCCGACCCCTCCCGCATGCGCCGCTCCGGCGGCACCGGCCTGGGCCTGTCCATCAGCGTCGAGGACGCCAACCTGCACGAGGGCAAGCTCGAGGCGTGGGGCGAGATCGGCGTGGGCGCGAGCTTCCGGCTCACGCTGCCGCTGGTGCGCGGCAAGAAGCTGGGGTCGAGCCCACTGTCGTTGGAGCCGCCCAAGATTCGCGGGACGGTCTCACCCGAACAGCTGGCGCTGGACATCGCGGCGTCGGACGCCACGCCCGAGGCCATCGCCTCGTTCGCGGCGGTGCTCGAATCCGCGCCCACCACAACCGAATCGGAGGACGGCGCGGGCGACGGCGTGCCCGAGCAGACCCCGGCCGAGGACGGATTCGACGCCATCGCACCGGAATTCCCCTCCGCCTCCGCCACCGCGGACGGCGGTACCGCCGGGGACGGCCAATCATGAGGCATCCCCTCATCAGCCTGTGCCGGGCTCTGGTGGCTCTGAGCTGCCTGGTTCCGCTGGCCGCCTGCGCCAGCCTGCCGGACTCCTCGGCGCCGCAGGCGCTGGGCAGCCTCGACCACCAGCCCACCAGCACCGCGCCCAATCCGCCCATCGCCGGCCGCGAACCCGAGCAGCTGCTGCTGGACTTCCTGCAGGCCACCTCCGACCCCACCAACAAGCATCAGGCGGCGCGCCAGTTCCTCTCGCCCGCGGCCAATGTGGCGTGGGACGACGCGGAGGGCACCACCATCGTGGACTCGCAGCCGAACACGCTGCGCGAGTCCCGCACCGGTGACGCCGCCACCTATGTGATCCGGGCGCGCAAGATCGGCGAGCTGGCCGCCGACGGCTCCTATCGGGCCGCCGACGGCACCCTGGAAACCAAGATCGAGATGGAGAAGCTGGACGGCGAATGGCGGATCAAGGATCTGCCCGCCGGGGTGATCGTGGAACAGGGCGCCTTCGCCAAGTCGTATCACCGGTATTCGCTGTTCTTCCCGAACCTGGCCGGGACCGCCATGGTGCCGGACCTGCGCTGGATCTCGGTGCGCAAGGACCAGCTGGCGCAGCGGCTGCTGAGCCTGCTCGGCGCGGGCACGCAGGCGGCGCTGGCGCCCGCCACGCACAACCCGATGGCCGCGCCCGTGGCCCTGCGCGGGCCGATCACCAAGGCCAATGGCGATCCCGACAATGTCGGGGTCGGCGGCGGCGGGGTGGCCGTGGACTTCAGCGGTGCTCCCCCGGATCCGGCCGCCCGCGATCTGATGGCCGCTCAGGTGGTGCTGACCCTGTCGAGCGCGGACGTGCTGGGGCCGTACCTGATCAATGCCGACGGCAAACCGCTCGAGGAGAAGTTCTCCAACGGCTGGCAGCGCGCCGACGTCGAGGCCAAGAGCCCGGATGTGGTCGCGCGCAATCGCGCCGGGCTGCACGCGGCGCGCGACGGCTCGCTGGTGGCGCTCACCGAAACCGGGATCACCCCCGCGCCCGGCTTCTTCGGCACCACTCACACCCTGCAGTCGGTCGGCTTGTCCCCGGACGGGCAGCTGGTGGCCGCGGTCGCCAAGTCCGGCCGCCCCGACCCCGAACCCGAGCGCACGCTGATCATCGGAACCTATGACGGCCAGGGCTTCCCGGTCGCCACCGGCGGCACCTTCACCCGCCCGTCCTGGCCCGCCGACGGCAGCTCGGCCTGGTCGGTGGTGGACGGCGACCGGGTGATCCGCGCCGTGCACGACCGCACCACCGGCAATGTGTCGGTGCAGGACGTCGACATCTCGGAACTGCTGGCGGCGGCGGCCAATTCGAACTCGCCGCGGGTGCCCATCACCGAACTGCGCATCTCCCCGTCCGGGGCGCGCGCGGCGCTCATCGCCAACGGCAAGGTGTACGTGGCCGTGGTGGTGCCGCAGGCGGGCGGGAAGTTCGCGCTCACCTCGCCGCTGCCGCTGGCCATCGGGCTGAGCACGCCCGCGGTGTCCATCGACTGGCTCACCGACGAGAAGGTCATCGTGGCCCGCGACGGCAATGTGGACCCGGTGGCCGGGGTGCTGGTGGACGGCTCCGAATTCCGCGCCCAGACCTCGCAGAACCTCACCCCGCCGGTGCGGGTGGTGAGCGCCGCGCCGGACCAGGAATATGTCGCCGACTCGCGCGCGGTGCTGGAGCTGACCCGCAATCCCGAAGGGCGCGAGGACTACTGGCGCGAAGTTCCCGGATTGGGGGCCAACGCGGTACCGGTGCTGCCCGGCTAGGCGCACACTGGGGTGCATGGGGGCTGTGGACACGAGGGACGTACGAAAGGGCCTGGGGGAGCTGCTGGATCTGATGCTGCCGCGTTCGTGCGGTGGTTGCGGTCGGGCGGGGACCGCCTGGTGCGCCGAGTGCGCGGCCGCGCTGTCCGGGCCGCCGGTACGGATCCGGCCGCGCGCCGATCCCGGGGTGCCGTGCTGGGCGCTGGCCGGGTACCGGGGTGCGCCGCGGGCGGCCGTGCTGGCCGTCAAGGAGCATTGCCGGTGGGACCTGACAAAGCCGTTGGGTGTCGCGCTGGCCAGGGGACTGGATCGTTTGCGGGACACCGATCGGGAGCTGATATTGATCCCCGCGCCGAGCCGGGCGGTGTCCGCGCGCCGTCGTGGAGGCGATCCGGTGACGCGTTCCGCGATCGTCGCGGCGAGTTGGCTGCCGGGTTGCCGACTGGTACGTATGTTGCGCATGCGTCCAGGTGTGCGTGACTCGGTGGGCCTGGGGCACCGCGATCGCCAGCACAATCTGCACGGGCGGATCATGCTAGCCACCACCCGGCCACCGGGTGTCCGGTTTCCGGCAAATGCCGAGGTAGTGCTCGTCGATGACGTGCTGACCACCGGTGTCACGATGCGCGAATCGGTGGCTGCGCTGGCTGATGCGGATGTGACGGTTCGTGCCGTGCTGGTTACCTGCGCGGCTTGATTCTTCGAAATTTGCGTGAACACTGGCGGACAGGTCGCTGGCGCACTAGGTTGGCGATCAGACACCCGAACCGCAAGTTTGGAGGTGGCGCCTCGGACATATGTGCCGACGCGAATTATTCGATCGGCACACGTTTCAATCCCGCCGCACGAGCGGCTTGTGCGGCCAGATCCGGGAGGTACGCGTGACGACTACTTCACGACTCTCAGCGAAGAACGCAGACACCGCGGTGCTGCTCGACGACGAGGTCACCCTCGACGATTCGCCCAATCGGGCAACCAGTGCGGATGTCGTGGTCAAGGGAAGGACCCTCGGTGAGGGTGGAGTTCCCGACCATTTCCGAATTCACGTGTCGGACAAGCTCTCTCGCTTGGAGCGTTTCGACCCCACCATCTACCTCTTCGACGTGGAGCTCACCCACGAACGCAATCGTCGTCAACGCAAGAACTGCCAGCGAATAGAGATCACCGCCCGCGGCAAGGGTCCGGTCGTCCGGGCCGAGGCCTGCGCGGACAGCTTCTACGCGGCGCTCGAGCTCGCGGTGGAGCGGCTGGAGAGCCGATTGCGCAGGCTCAAGGATCGCCGTCGCGTGCACCACGGGGACAAGACCCCGATCTCGGTGGCGGAAGCCACGGCCGGCCTGCTCGACGATTCCCTGTTCACCTCGAACGGGTCCGCCGCCCACGACCATTCGGCCGACGAGATGGACGGCGAATCCGCCGGTCCCGGCCACGTCGTGCGCACCAAGCAGCACCCCGCGATCCCCATGACGGTCGATGACGCCCTCTATCAGATGGAGCTCGTCGGCCACGATTTCTTCCTGTTCCAGGACAAGGAGACCGACCGACCGTCGGTCGTCTACCGCCGCCACGCCTTCGACTACGGCCTCATCCGGCTCGCCTAGTTCGCGGTAAAGGGACACGTACACCACCCATTTCGACCGGGGTCTCGGGACAAGGCCCCGGTCGCCTGTTGCCCAGCACACTCTTGCTGTTACGGCGTGTATCAGTTAAAACTGTGCCATGGCTACCAAGGGCGCTCGCCGTGCTGTCATCGTCGCCGGGGCGCGGACCCCGTTCGTGCGGGCATTCACCGACTTCACGCGGATGGACTCCATCGACCTCGCCGACACCGCGGTGCGCGGGCTGCTGGAACGGACCGGACTGCCCAAGCGGGATGTGCAGGCGATCGTGTGGGGCGGGGTGATCCTGCCCAGCGGCGCGCCGAACATCGCGCGTGAGATCGCGTTGGATCTCGAAATGGATCCGGGCTGTGAGGGTTACACCGTTACGCGTGCCTGCGCGTCCGGACTGCAGGCCGTCGTCTCCGCGGCGGGCGCCATCGAGCGCGGCGAGTACGACATCATGGTCGCGGGCGGTAGCGACTCCACCAGCAATGCCGAGGTCAAGCTGCCGCAGAAGCTGGTGCACGCCGCCGCGCCGCTGGCATTGGGCAAGCCCAAGGCCAAGGACTACCTCAGCGCGGCAACGCAATTGGCGCCGTTCTTCGACCTGATGCCGCGGCGGCCGCAGATCGCCGAGCGCACCACCGGCGAGGTGATGGGCGAATCGGCCGAGAAGATGGCCCGCATCCACGGCATTTCCCGTGGGGCGCAGGACAATTTCGCCGCCACCTCGCACCACCGCGCGGCGGCCGCCATCGAATCGGGCCGCTTCGACCGCGAGGTGCTCAGCGTATCCACCCCCGACGGCGTCGCCGTCTCCCGCGACGGACTCGTGCGCCGCGACACCAGCCTGGCCAAACTCTCCAAGCTGGCACCGGTTTTCGCCGAGAACGGCACCGTCACCGCGGGCAACTCCAGCCCGCTCACCGACGGCGCGTCCGCGGTCCTGCTCATGAGCGAGGAGAAGGCCCGGGCGCTCGGCTTCGAACCCCTCGCCGCCTTCCGCTCCTGGAGCTTCGTCAGCGTCGACCCGCGCGACCAGGTCCTCATCGGCCCCGCCATCTCCATGCCGCGGGCCCTCGACAAGGCCGGAATGTCGCTGGATGACATCGATTTCGTCGACATCCACGAGGCCTTCGCCGCCCAGACCCTCTCCGTTGTCTCGGCCCTGGCCAGCCACGAATGGGCCAAGACCCGCCTCGACCGCGACACCGCCGTCGGCCAGATCGATCCGGCCAAGCTCAACGTCCACGGCGGCTCGGTCTCCCTCGGCCACCCGTTCGGCGCGACCGGCGCCCGTATGGTCACCACCATGGCCAACGAACTCGCCCTCACCGGCAAGTCCACCGCCCTGCTCGGCATCTGCGCCGCGGGCGGCATCGGCGCCTCGGCCGTCCTGGAACGCGTCTAGCCGACCCGCTCCGGTGTCGCGTGTGCCGTATGCGACGTGGCATCGGAGATCGGCGTGAATGCGTCTTCGCGCAGCTCAGGTCCGGTTCGCGCTGGCGGACCGGGACTTTTGGCTACCGGTTCGTATTTCTTTGGTGGGGAATCGGTGTCGAATGGGTATCCCCAGGGGGACGAGACGAGCGGAGGTGGATCATGGTCCGCAGGACGATGATCGGTGCCGCGGCGATCGGGATCGCGGTCGGCATCGGTATCGGTGGAATGGGAAGCGCTGCGGCGCTGCCACTTCCGGCGACGGGATCGGACTCCGGGCAGCAGCCCGTGGCCGATCACGATCTGAATCAACGACTGCGTAACGCCGGACAGCACGCCGGCGAACGATTTCCGGTGTACGGGCTGGTGTATTCGGATGCGGCGGTGTGGACGCTGGCGTTCGTCAACGGCGGCCCGACCGACTACTACACCATCGACGGCGCGCGCGTAGAGCTCGCGACGCCGGTCCGCGGCGCGGTGTCGCAGGGCGATGTCTTCGCGGGCACCATCACCATCACCGGCAAACAGGACTCCGGTGACCCGGTGGTAACGCTGGACGACTTCGCGATCGTCGGCCACCGCCCCGTCGAGGCCCTGCGCTAGACGCGCCGAGCCTTCTCGAAATAGCCGCAGCCTGAAACACATCCGGTACACAATTTCCCCGTGGGATTCCGGGAATGGAAGCAGGCGGTATCGCACGGCGACAGCGATCGCGCCATCGCCGCACGCATGGGCACCAACCAGATGCGGGTATCCCGCCACCTCGGCGGCGATTCACCGGTCGCGGAAACGGTCATCGCCTTCAGCCGCACCTATGGCGTGAGTCCGATCGAAGGTTTGATCCAGGCCGGATTCCTCACCCGTGACGACGTGCAGCGCGCCTCGGCGCAGGAGGCCCTGCGGACGGCCGGCGGTGCGGAACTCGCCGCGGAGGTGACGCGGCGGCTGGCCGAGGTGGCCACAAGTTAGCCAGATCGAGGAATGCTCTGTCGATCACATGTGATGGACAGAGCAGTCTTGGGCGTTCGTATCGCTTCTACCTGCGTATTTCGGAGACAAACCGCAGCATTTCGTGGTGCCGATCACGCCCTTTTCGGAGTGCGCTCATTTTTACCTGTTACTACCGTGAAAGGCGGATTGAAAAGCGAACTTCCCCTTGAAAGCCGGTGTTTCCGATGTCTGTACGCAAGATGGTCGTTTCCTCCGTGATCGCTCTTCCCGTCGCCGCCGCCGTCGTGCTGGCCGGTGCCGGAACCGCCTCCGCCGCAACCGTTTCCAATGATCCCGCCCCGGCCCCCGTGGCCGACGTGCAGCGCGATCCCACCACCGGAATCCCGGTCGACACCCTGAACCTCATGGGCCAGGACGCCGCCATCGGCGCGGGCGTCGGCGCGGTGACCGGCGGCATCGCCGGCGGTGTGGCCGGTGGCGTCGTGGGTCTGCCCGTCGGACTGGCCGGTGCGGCCGTGGGTGCCGGTGCGGGCGCCGCCGTGGGTGCCGCGGTCGACGGTCCCGCGATGCTGGTCGGTGGCGCTCCCGTCGTGCTGCCGTTCACTGCCGCGAGCATCGTGACCGGTGCCGGGCTGGGATTCGCCGCGGGCGAGGCCATTCCGGTCGCCGTGGGCGCCGCCGGTGGCGCACTGGTCGGCGCGGGCCTCGGTGCCGGGATCGGCGCGGGCGTCGGTTACGCCACCGCCCCGCAGCACTGAGTCAGGCGCGCTGGGTGAACCGTTCCCAGTGAATCGCGGATTCGAGCGGGCGGCGGTCGCGCCAGCCGAAACGCTCCAGGTCCGGAACCTGCTGGAATTCGTGGACCGGTCCGACGCAGAGCCAGGCGACCGGTTTCACGTCGGCCGGGAGGTCGAGTAGATCGACCAGGTAGGGCTCGTCATAGAAGCTGACCCAGCCGACGCCCACACCCTCGGCGGTGGCCGCGAGCCAGAGATTCTGAATGGCCAGGATGGTCGAGTAGATCCCGGTCTCGGGGACCGTGGCGCGGCCCAGGACGTGGGTGCCGCCGCGGGATTGGTCGTGGGTGACCACGATGCCGGTGCCGGACTCGACGATCCCCTCGATCTTGATCGGGTTGAAGGTCTCGGCGCGGTCGGCGGGCAGCGAATCGTGGAACTGCTGCCGCTTCTCGGCCACGTGGTCGGCGAACTTGTTCAGCGTGGCCGGGTCCCGTAGGACGACGAAGTCCCACGGCATGGAATTGCCGACGCTGGGCGCGCGATGGGCGGCCTCCAGGATGCGGAGCAGGGTCGCGTCGTCCACCACCTCGCCGGAGAATTCGGCGCGGACGTCACGGCGCAGCTTGATGGCGTCGTAGACGCTGAGACATTCGGTGGGGGCTTCGGGACCTGCGGAACACACGGCGACCAGTCAATCACGGTGCCCGATCAGTGCGGAAAGGCCCCCGCCGAACAGTCAGCGGGGGCCTTTCTCACCGATTTACGCGGCTCAGCGCGCCATGGCGGGCTGCTTGCGGCGGGCCAGGCGGCGGCCACCCTCGGCCAGCGCGGTGCGCAGACCGCGCCGCTTCCCGGTCATCGGGTCGATGGTGCTCTCGCCGCCGAAGACCTTCTCCGACTTGGTTTCCGGGGCGTCGTCGGTGCCGCGGCGCAGGTACTTGTTGGGCAGCGACAGCTTCATGATGGTGCGCCACGACTTGGCGTACTGCACCGGCAGCGAACCGGTCGTGTACGGCAGGTCGTACTTCTCGCACAGCGCCCGCACCCGAACCGCGATGTCGGCCAGGCGGTTCGACGGGATGTCGGGGTACAGGTGGTGCTCGATCTGGTGCGAGAGGTTGCCGGTCATGAAGTGCATGAGCGGGCCGCCGGAGATATTGGCCGAGCCCAGCATCTGCCGCAGGTACCACTCGGCCTGGGTCTCGTTGTCGCAGTCGAACTTGGTGAACTTCTCGGCGCCGTCGGGGAAGTGGCCGCAGAAGATGACCGCGTTGGTCCACACATTGCGGACCACATTGGCGGCCAGGTTGGCGGTCAGCGTGCCCAGGAAGGCGGGGCCGGTGAGCAGCGGGAAGATCAGGTAGTCCTTGGCGGCCTGCTTGCCGATCTTCTTGAGCACCGTCCGGCGGTCCTCCTCGAACTGCTTGCGCTCCGGGGAATCCGGGGCCCACTTCTTCTTGGCGACCTTGCCGAGCTCCAGATGCTGGATGGCGACGCCGTATTCGAAGAACATCTGCAGCAGCAGGTTGTACACCGGCTGCCCCAGGTAGAACGGCGACCAGCGCTGATCCCGGGTGACGCGCAGCAGGCCGTAGCCGATGTCGTCGTCCATGCCCAGCACGTTGGTGTACTTGTGGTGCAGGAAGTTGTGGGTGATCTTCCAGTGCTCGGCGGGACCGGCGTTGTCCCATTCCCACTGGGTGGAGTGGATTTCCGGATCGTTCATCCAGTCCCACTGCCCGTGCATCACATTGTGGCCGATCTCCATGTTCTCGATGATCTTGGCGGTGCCCAGCAGGGCGACGCCGGCCAGCCACGCGGGCGGGAACAGACTCGCGAAAAGCACTGCGCGGCCGCTGATCTCGAGGCCACGCTGGAGACGGATCACATTGCGGATGTAACGGGCGTCCTTCTCACCCAGGGATGACTCGACCTCACGGCGGATGGCGTCTAGCTCCGCCCCGATCGCCTCGACATCCTCGGGGGTGAGGTGCGCGTATTCCTTGACATCCGAGATCGCCATGCCGGTTACAGTACCGTAAGTTACGGTCCCGTAGGTTGGTGAGGATCGAAACTCCGACGTGTCGAATACCGCATTGTTTTCGAGATCGGACTCTGCTAGCGAGTGCGGCGGAGTTTCCGCGAGAACCAACCGCCCCGTTGGGCCTTGTCCGTCAGCAAAGCCCGTTCGGCCCTTGCCTTTTCCTGCAGCGCGAGCTTGGCCTCGCGCAGCACCTGCTTCTCGTGCGCGGCCTTCTCCTTGAGCGCCACCTTGGCCTCCTGCATGGCCGACCGCAGCCCCCGCCGCTCACCGGTCACCGGATCCAGCCCCCAGTGCGGCTGATGCTCGGCCAGCCACTCGCTCGCGCTGTGCTCGGCCAGCCATTCACTGCCGTTCCAGGTAGGCATCGACGGCAGCGAGATGCCCGCGAACTTGCGCTCGGACGACGTCTCCGGCGCATCGTCGGAGGTCCGCTTGAGCCACTGATCCGGCAGCGCCAGCTTGTGAATCGTGCGGAACGCCAACAGGTATTGCTTGGCCAGCGACCCGGTGGTGTAGGGCAGGTCGTACTTGTCGCACAGCTCCCGCACCTTCACCGACACCTCCGGATACCGGTTGGACGGCAGGTCCGGGAACAGGTGGTGCTCGATCTGGTAGCTGAGATTGCCGCTCATGAAGCCCATGACCGGGCCCGCGTCGAAATTCGCGCTGCCCAGCATCTGCCGCAGATACCACTCGCCCTGCGTCTCGTTCTCGAACTGCTCCACGGTGAACTTCTCCGCGCCGTCCGGGAAATGCCCGCAGAAGATGACCGCGTACGCCCACAGATTGCGCACCAGATTCGCGGTGGCATTCGCCTTGAGCGTCGATTTCCACGCCGGACCGGTGAGCGCCGGATAGATCACGAAATCCTTGGCGACCTGCTTGCCGGCCTTGCGCCAGAACGCCTTGTTGGGCTCGTTGACCACATTGCGCGGCGGGAAGAACGAGGTCGGAGGAATCCCCATCTGCTCCTTCTGCGCCGCCAGATCGTGCAGCGCGATGCCCCACTCGAACAGCGCGGCCAGGAACAGATTCGCCACCGGCTGTACCAGATTGACCGGCTTCCACTCCTCGTCGCGCGTCATGCGCAGGATGCCGAAGCCCAGATCGTCATCCATCTCGAGGACATTGGTGTACATGTGGTGCGAATAGTTGTGCGCGGCCTTCCACTGCGCCGAGGTGCCCGTCATATCCCACTCCCAGGTGGTGGAGTGGATCTCCGGATCGTTCATCCAGTCCCATTGCCCGTGGCTGATGTTGTGCCCGAGCTCCATGTTCTCGATGATCTTGGCGACCGACAGCAGTGCGGTGCCGGTGAGCCAGGCCCAGCGCTTCTTGGACGCGAACAGCGTGGCACGGCCCGCGGCCTCCAGAATGCGTTGCGCCGCAATGCTGCGACGGATGTACTTCGCATCCTTCTCGCCGAGGGAATTCTCGACATTGCGTCGAATCGTGTCGAGCTCATGGCCGAGCGATTCGATATCGGCCGCCGAGAGATGGGCGAACGCCTTGATGTCGGTGATGGCCACCGGCGGGTCCTTCCGTGGTTGAACTGCCTCGCACCGCTGCGCGGGGGCGGTCCCGAGCGGGACCGCGTTCAGGCTCGATTGCTATCGAGGGTAGCCGTTCCCGAGCGCATTGGGCGCGCCCGGTCCGCGCGTCACACCTCGACGGTGCAGTCGCCCGCCGCGACCGAGATGCAGGTCTGGATCTTGTCGCCCGCGCGGTGCTCCTTGCCATTGCGCAGATCCCGGGTGTGGCCGTCGGTGAGGGTCACCACACAGGTCTGGCAGATACCCATCCGGCAGCCGAAGGGCATCCGCACGCCCGCGTTCTCACCGGCCTGCAGCAGCGTGGTCGCGCCGTCCACCTCGGCGGTGCGGCCGGCCTTGGCGAAGGTGACGGTGCCGCCCTCGCCGGAGGCGTTGCGCTCGATCTCGAAGCGCTCCACGTGCAGCTGGTCCGCGAGACCCGCGGCGGCCCAGTACTTCTCGATCTCGTCGAGCATGGGCAGCGGGCCGCACGCCCACACCTCGCGCTCGCGCCAATCCGGCACCACCTCGTCCAGATCGGCGAGGGCGAACTTGCCCTTGTCGCCGGTCAGGTGCAGGTGCGCGGTGAAACCCGGTCGCCGCTCGTGCAATTCGCGCAGCTCGTCACCGAACATCACGTCGTCGGGGGTGCGTGCGGAGTGGATGTGCATGACGTCCGGGACCGAATCGCGGCGGTCCATGGTGCGCAGCATGGCCATCACGGGGGTGATGCCCGAGCCCGCGGTCAGGAAGAGCACCTTGTCCGGCGTCGGCTCCGGCAGCACGAATCCGCCCTGCGGCGCGGCCAGGCGCACGATGGTGCCCGCCGGGACGCCGGAGACGATGTGGCTGGACAGGAAGCCCTCCGGCATCGCCTTCACCGCGATGGAGATGAGCCGCTTGCCCTTGTGATTGGCATCGCCGGACCAATCCGGCGGGCAGGTCAGCGAATACGAGCGCCAGTGCCAGCGGCCGTCCACCAGCACGCCGATGCCGATGTACTGGCCCGGCTGGAACTTGAAGTCGAAGCCCCAGCCCGGCTTGATCACCAGGGTGGCCGAATCGGCGGTCTCCTTGCGGACCTCCACGATGCGGCCGCGCAGCTCGCGGGCGGACCAGAGGGGGTTGATCAGGTGCGCGTAGTCGTCCGGCAATAGGGGAGTGGTGATGCGCGCGGCGGCGCCGCGCAGCGTGTCGAGAGGAGTCCGCCCGGCGGTTCCGCCCTCGGCCACGGGAGCCTCGAGCCAATTCCGCAAACCTCGCACGGAGAATCCACCACTCTTCGATGCCATGATCCGGAAACCGTTCCTATCGTCGTACCGCGTCCGTCACGGCCAGGTTACGGCATCGTAGGTTACGGTGCCGGAGGCAGACGGAAAGACCTGATCAGAGTAGGTCGAGGAGAAACGGTAGTTCCTGCGCGGCGTACCAGGCGAGCTGGTGATCCTCGGCGTCGCCGAGCACGAATTCGGCGTCGGCATCGCCCATATCGGCGGCGTCGATTACCTCGACGGCCTTGGCGACCTCGGACTCCGCTTCCGCCAGATCCACGTGGATCGAGGCGATGCGGTCGTAGGGGATGGCGGCGGAGAGCCGAACCACCGCGTCATCGAGATCGGGGCGCAGGGTCGCGTCGTCCACGTCCGCGGCGATGACCGCGCGGCGGAAGATCGGTCCCTTCGGAGCGGCATCGGAGGCGTCGGCGTCCTCCCCGCCGAGATCCGTCGCCGCCTGTTCCTCGGCGAGCAGCCGCAGCGAGGCGCGCGCGGCCTCGGCCATGGCGACCTCCGCCAGCTCCTCGTCGTCGCCGGAGGCGTAGGCCTCGCGCAGCGCGGGTGTCACCGCGAAGGCGGTGTCGTTGAGCGCGCGAATCTCGCGGTCGGCGACCAGTTCCCGCAACATCGGCACGGTGGCCGGGACATAGACCCGTAGCTTCTTCGACACGCGCGACGACTCACTGGACGCAGGCACCGAGCATCTCCTCCATCGACTCGTGCACCGAAGCGGTCAGCACCGCGATGTCGGCCATGGCGTCGCGATCGGCGGTGAGTCCGTAGAACACCCGTCCGTCGTAGGACGTGAGCCCGATGCTCAGAGCCTGAAAGCGCAGCAACGGCGATACCGGGTACATCTCCAGCATCCGCGCGCCGCCTATGTACATGGCCTGCTGCGGACCCGGCGCGTTGGTGATCACCAGATTGAACGTGTGCTCTGCAAAAGTACTCGCCGAGCGCACGCTCATGGCATGCAGGCTCGCCGGAGCGAATCCGGCCATGTGCACCAGGGTGCGCGCCCGCACTCCGCGCTGATGCCGGGAGTGCGCCTCGGTGGCGTGCTTGATGTGCGACATCCGGATCACCGGATTCGGCTCGCCCACCGGCAGATCCAGCAGCAGCGAGGTGACCTCGCCCGCCGGTTTCAGCTCGCCGTGCGGGCCGTCGGCGTAGACCGACATGGGCACCACGGCGCGCAGCAGGTCGGCCTCGGTGAGCACCTGGCCGCGCGAGAGCAACCAATTGCGCAGCGCACCGGTCACCACCGCGAGGATCACGTCGTTGATCGAACAGTTGAATCGCTTGCGGATCTTGCGGTAGTCCTCGAGATCGGTGCGCACCACCTCGAGCCGGCGATTGCGGGAGGTCCGGGTGTTCAGGGGGCTGTCGGGCGCGCCGATGGCCGCGGCCCGGACCATGGACACCACCTTCCGCACCGCCTTGCCGGTGGCGTCGACCATGGCGAACGCCTCGGCCATGTGGTGGCGCGCCACCTCGAGACCCTCGCGCGGCTGGGTGGCCAGATGCAGGACCGCGCCCACCAGCAGTTCCAGATCCGCGGGTTCGCGATGCGCGATCCAGGCGTCGTCGGCGACCTCGCGCGGCGCCTTGGAGGTGTCCAGGATCACATGCCCGATCTCGAGCGCGGAGTCGCCGTCGACCAGCGAGGAATGGGTCTTGGTGAAGATGGCGCAGCGGCCCTCGGACAGCCCCTCGACCAGATACATCTCCCACAGCGGCCGGGTCGGATCGAGCGGGCGGGAGGCCAGGCGCGCCACCAGGTCCAGCAGTTGCTCGTCGGTCCCCGGTTCGGGCAGCGCGGAGCGGCGCACGTGATAGGTGATGTCGAAGTGGCTGTCGTCCACCCACACCGGGCGGCCCAGCGCGAACGGGATCTCGCGCACCTTGCGGCGGTAGAGCGGCACCAGCGGCAGCCGCGACTCGACCAGCGACACCAGCCGCTCGTAGTCGAGCGGGCCGTGCCCGGAATTGGCCCGCGGCGCGGGATTGCGCAGGATGGCCAGGGAGCCGATGTGCATCGGGTTGCTGCTGGATTCCAGCCGGTAGAACGACGCGTCCTGCGGCGTCAGTCTGGTGATCACGCTGCCCGCTACTCCCTAATCCCTGCCTGCGCCCGCGGAAGTTCCCCCTGCCGAGGCGTCGGCGTATCAGCGGCGTTTCGCCGTCGAGAGGCAAGCTATCGCAATCCGATCACCTGGGGGAATGGATGGGCGGCGCTGCCCGAGATCCCACACCGTCGTCGGTGTCCCTGCTCCGGGCGCGCGGGCGCAAGCCATCGCACGCCGGACCCCCTACATGGTACTTCAGGGGTAACGAAACAGCCTCGGACGCAATGCCATTCGCTGCAAGGTCGCTGGACGCCGGAAGACGCCGCGGCCGACCGCGATTTCACAGCATCTCCTCAGTGCCTGGGCCATCGGGTGCGCAGTTCAGCACCTAAGCTGGGCACCGGATTACCATGGCTAGTGATTGCGCGCCCGCGCGCAGGCTTCCCGCTGTGGTGGGGGCTACCGACAACACCGACCAGAGGACTACAAGACCCGTGCCTGCGCTGAGTTTTTCAAGGTTGCTACGGATTGGTGAAGGTCGCACGGTCAAGCGGCTGGCGAGTCTGGCCGATGAGGTCATCGCCCTCGACGAGGAGTTCACGGCCCTCAGCGACGCCGAGTTGCAGGCCAAGACCGCGGAGTTCAAGGAGCGCTACGCCGACGGCGAGAGCCTCGACGAGCTGCTGCTGGAGGCCTTCGCGACCGCGCGGGAAGCGTCCTGGCGAGTGCTCAACCAGAAGCACTACAAGGTGCAGATCATGGGCGGCGGCGCCCTGCACATCGGCAATGTGGCGGAGATGAAGACCGGTGAGGGCAAGACCCTGACCTGTGTGCTGCCCGCCTACCTCAACGCCATCTCCGGCGAGGGCGTGCACGTCGTCACCGTCAACGACTACCTGGCCAAGCGCGACGCCGAGTGGATGGGCCGCGTGCACCGCTTCCTCGGCCTCGAGGTCGGCGTGATCCTGGGCGGCATGAGCCCGGCCGAGCGCCGCGAGGCCTACGCCGCCGACATCACCTACGGCACGAACAACGAGTTCGGCTTCGACTACCTGCGCGACAATATGACCCACTCGCTGGACGATCTGGTCCAGCGCGGGCACAACTTCGCCATCGTCGACGAGGTCGACTCCATCCTCATCGACGAGGCCCGCACCCCGCTGATCATCTCGGGCCCGGCCGACGCCTCCTCGAAGTGGTACGCGGAGTTCGCGCGCATCGCGCCGCTGCTGAAGAAGGACCTGCACTACGAGGTCGACATCAAGAAGCGCACCATCGGTGTGCACGAGGCCGGCGTCGAATTCGTCGAGGACCAGCTGGGCATCGACAACCTCTACGAGGCCGCCAACTCGCCGCTGGTGAGCTACCTGAACAACGCCATCAAGGCCAAGGAGCTCTACGAGCGGGACAAGGACTACATCGTCCGCAACGGCGAGGTCATCATCGTCGACGAGTTCACCGGCCGAATCCTGGTGGGCCGCCGCTACAACGAGGGCATGCACCAGGCCATCGAGGCCAAGGAGGGCGTGGAGATCCAGCCGGAGAACCAGACTCTGGCCACCATCACGCTGCAGAACTACTTCCGCCTCTACGACAAGCTCTCGGGCATGACCGGTACCGCCGAGACCGAGGCGGCCGAGCTGCACCAGACCTACGGCCTGGGCGTCGTGCCGATCCCGACCAACAAGCCGATGATCCGCGCGGATCAGACCGACCTCATCTACAAGACCGAGGAGGCCAAGTACGCCGCGGTCGCCGACGACATCCAGGAGAAGCATGAGCAGGGCCAGCCGGTCCTGGTCGGCACCACCTCGGTCGAGCGCTCGGAGTACCTGTCCAAGCTGCTGACCAAGCGCGGCATTCCGCACAACGTGCTCAACGCCAAGTTCCACGAGCAGGAAGCGCAGATCGTCGCCGAGGCGGGTCGCCCGGGCGCGGTCACCGTCGCCACCAATATGGCCGGTCGCGGTACCGACATCGTGCTGGGCGGCAACCCGGACATCATCGCCGACATCCTGCTGCGCCGGCAGGGCCTGGACCCGGTCGAGACCCCCGACGAGTACGAGGCCCAGTGGCATCCGACCCTGGAGCGGGTCAAGGAGCAGGTCGAGGACGACGCCGAGGCGGTGCGCGACGCGGGCGGCCTCTACGTGCTGGGCACCGAGCGCCACGAGTCGCGGCGCATCGACAACCAGCTGCGCGGTCGTTCCGGCCGTCAGGGCGATCCGGGCGAGTCCCGGTTCTACCTGTCGCTGGGTGACGAGCTCATGCGGCGCTTCAACGGCGCGGCGCTGGAGTCGATCATGACCCGGCTGAACCTGCCCGACGACCAGCCCATCGAGGCCAAGATGGTCTCGCGGGCCATCAAGTCGGCGCAGACCCAGGTCGAGCAGCAGAACTTCGAGATCCGCAAGAACGTCCTCAAGTACGACGAGGTCATGAACCAGCAGCGCAAGGTGATCTACGCCGAGCGCGCCCGCATCCTCAACGGCGAGGACATGGAGGGCCAGGTTCAGGAGATGATCACCGACGTGATCACCGCCTACGTCAACGGCGCCACCGCCGAGGGCTACGTCGAGGACTGGGATCTCGAGAAGCTGTGGGGCGCGCTGAAGACGCTGTACCCCATCGGCATCGACTACAAGGACCTGACCGGCGAGAGCGAGACCGGCGAGGTCGGCGAGCTGTCCCGCGAGGAGCTGCTGGAGGCCGTCCTCGAGGACGCGCACGGCGCCTACGCCAACCGCGAGTCCGAGATCGACGGCCTGGCCGGCGAGGGCAGCATGCGCAATCTGGAACGCCAGATCCTGCTGAGCGTGCTGGACCGCAAGTGGCGCGAGCACCTCTACGAGATGGACTACCTCAAGGAGGGCATCGGCCTGCGCGCCATGGCGCAGCGCGATCCGCTGGTCGAGTACCAGCGCGAGGGCTTCGACATGTTCGCGGCCATGCTCGAGGGCCTCAAGGAGGAGTCGGTCGGCTTCCTGTTCAACCTCCAGGTCGAGGTGCAGCAGCCGCAGCCGGTCGGCGTGAACGTGGCCGCGGGTCTGCAGTCGCCCGTCGGCAACCGCCCGCTCCCCACCCAGGAGGACGCCGCCCAGGCGGGCAACGGCGCTCCGCCGGCCCTGCGCGCCAAGGGCATCGACGAGTCGGGCCCGCGCGGCCTGTCCTACTCGGGTCCGGACGAGGGCGGCCACGCCGCCATTCGCAGCGACAGCGACGAGTACGGCAACGAGGACGGCCAGGGCGGCACCCGCCGCGAGCGCCGCGAGGCCGCCCGTGCGCAGGGCAAGCAGGATCGCGCGCCCCGCACCAAGCGTCGGCACTAGGTATGTGAAACATGGTGGGCCCCGGGCGTTTACGCCCGGGGCCCACTGTTTTTCGGTCCGTACCAGCACTTTTCGCCCGGTCATGAAACAGTCACGATCACTGCGATCAAATGGTTCCAGTCCGGTCGCCGAGGGGCGATCGCGAAGGAAGAAGGAACCGAAATCATGCGCAAGACTCTCGCTGTTACCGCCATGGCCCTGGGCATCGCCGGCTTCGGTGTCGCCACCGCGCACGCCGAGTCCTACTTCGGCGGCAACTACGCCACCATGGACGCGTGTGTCGCCGACGGCTCGAAGGGCTCCTGGACCGCGCCGGACGGCACCCTGCTCGACGGCAACGCCGGCTGGCAGTACAGCTGCGACCCGCAGGCCGACGGCACCGTCAACCTGACGCTGTTCCGCTGATCGCTCTCAGCACCAAAGCGCCCCCGGCGAATTCGCCGGGGGCGCTTTTGTTTTCGCGGTTCCGGTGAAAATCGACCGAATCGTATTCAGCTTCATTTCACTTCGGTCGCGCGAAAATGGCCTGAAATATCGCGCGAACGCGCCTGCGCGTTATGTGAATTCCGCGGCAAATCCTGTGATCTGTGTCATTCCAGGACATTTTGTGCCACTTGACCGACCCGACTTGGTTGCAGGCTATTAGCTCGTCTAAATTTCGGGGTGTGTGGGAGGAATCAATGCTGTACGGGCGGGACCGGGAACGAATCCAATTGGATCGGCTACTCGGGGCCGCGCGGTCGGGGCGGGGCACGGGACTGGTGCTGTACGGCGATCCGGCCATCGGTAAGACCGCGTTGCTGCGCGGCGCCGTCGAACGCGCCGCGGACTTCCGCGTGCTGCGCTGCCAGGGCATTCGCACCGAATCGGAATTGCGGTTCGCGGGCCTGCACGAACTGCTGCTCCCGGTCGCGGACCGGCTCGCGCAGCTGCCGCCCACGCAGGCGCGCGCGCTGAGTTCGGTGCTCGGCCTGGACGCCGCGCCCGCCGAGGTCTTCCTGGTCGGCGCGGCCCTGGTGCGGCTGCTCGCGGTGCTGGCCGCCGAGACGCCGCTGCTGCTGGTGGTGGACGAGGCCCGGCTGCTGGATCCGGAATCGGCGCAGGCGCTCATCTTCGCCATCCGCCGGCTGTCCGCGGTTCCGGTCGCGCTGCTGGTGGCGGTGCGCGACGATCCCGCCGACACCGTCTGGCGCGAACTGCCGTCGCTGGCGGTCACCGGTCTGCCCGACGCCGAGGCGCGCCGCCTGATCGCCGACCGCCACGGCCCGCTGGGCGCGCTGCGCCTGGCCCGCATTCTCGAGGTGGCGGGCGGCAATCCGCTGGCCCTGCACGAATTACCCGGCGTGGTGGGCGAACTCGCGGGCACCGCGCCGGAACCGATGGCGCTGGGCCCGGGCGTGCGCGCCGCCTTCGCCGACCGGGTCGCGGCGCTGCCGCCCGAGGTGCGGGTGCTGCTCACGGTGGCCGCCACCGAGACCCGCGGTGTGCTGGGCGTGGTGACCGCCGCGGCCGCCGCGCTCGGGGCCGGGCCCACCGCCTGGGAGTTCGCCACGGCCGCGGGCCTGCTCGCGGTCGGCGACGGCCGCGTCGAGCGCACCCACGCCCTGCTGTGCGCCGCCGCCCACGATGCCGCCGCGCCCGCCGAGCGCCGCGCCGCCCAGCTGGCCGTGGCGGCCGCGCTGACCGAGCCGGGCGCCGCGGATCTGCGAATCTGGCACGGCGCCATGGCCTCCGACCGCCCCGACGAGGCGCTGGCGGCGGCGCTGACCGAACGCGGGACCGCGGCCGATCACGGGCAGCTGGCGGCCGCCGCCATGCTGCGTCAGGCCGCCGCCATCTCCCCCGATCCGGAGCGGGCGGGGGAGCGGCTGGCCGCGGCCGGCCGATTCGCCTGGGCGGGTGGCGATATCGCCTCCGCGCACGGCCTGCTCGACCGCGCCACCGCCCGCCTGGGTCCGGAGCGGGCGGCGACCGCCAGCCGCGGCCTGGCCGGAATGCTGGAATTCGTCGCGGGCGAACCGGAACGGGCCAGCCAGCTGATGCTTCGCGACGCCGAACTGGTGGATCCGGAGACCGCGGCGAATCTGCGCATCGACGCCGCCCGCGCCCGCTGGGCCGCCGGGCTCGGCGGGCTCGACCTGGACCCCGCGGAAATCGCGGTGACGGACGGCAATTCGCGCCTGCACACCATGATCCGGCCGCTGCCGCCCGCGCCCCTGGTGCTGCTGTGGGGCCTGGCCGACCGGGCGCTGGAGCCCTACACCCGGGCCGCCGCGCGGCTGCGGGGCAGTTCCGCCCCGGCCGCGGTGTCGCTGCTGCCGCAGCTGGCCATCATCCAGTTCGCCAACGGCCGGCTCCCGGCCGCCGAGCAGACCCTGGCCGAGGCGTTCGAGCTGGCCACCGCGGGCGGCGTGGAGAACGTGCTCGCCCACTGCTGGTCCCTGCGCGCGAAGATCACCGCGCTGCACGGTGATTCGGACGCCGTGCGGGAGGCCGCGGACAACGCCCTGGCGCTGGCGCGACCGCGGCGGACACGGGCGCTCGTCGCGTCGGTGCACTGGCACCTCGGCTTCCACGCGCTCAGCAATGGCGATCCGGAGAACGCGTATCTGCGCCTGCGCACCCTCGCGCAGCCCGGGCACGACGCCTGCCATCCGACCTATTCCCGGCTCGCCGCGGTGGATCTGGTAGAGGCGGCCACCCGGGTCGGCCGCCACGCCGAGGCGCTCGCGTACTACGCGGACATCCGGGACTGGGCCGTCCGCTCCCGCGCCGACTGGGCGGTCTCGGCCGCCTACACCTGCCGGGCACTGCTGAGCACCGACGACCGCGCCGACCGGTACTTCCGGCGCGCGCTCGCGGTCCGCCGCAGCCGCCACGACCTGAATCATGCTCGCGCCCAACTGCTCTACGGCAAGTGGCTGCGCCGGGTGCGCCGCCGCGCGGACGCCGCCGAGCAATTGCGCACGGCCGCCGAGGCCTTCGATCGCATGGGCGCGCAGCAGTGGGTGTCGCGCGCGCAGCAGGAACTGGAACTCACCGGGCGCCGCGCCGCGCCGGTCACCGCGCACGGGGAGACCTCGGTGCTGACGGCGCAGGAACTGCGCGTCGCGCGGCTGGCCGCGCACGGGCTCACCAATCGGGAGATCGGGACCGAACTGTTCCTGAGCCCGCGCACGGTGGGGCACCATCTGTCGCGGGTGTTCGGCAAGCTGGGGCTCAGCGGCCGGGCGGATCTGGTCGACGTCGATTTCGACAATGGAATGCGAATCGTCCGGCCGCGCTGAAGTTTTCGCTATTCCAGGTGCACGGACTCGCCCCAATAGCGGGGATCCCAGTTGATGAGGATCATGCCCGCGACGCTGCCGGCGCAGCCACCGCAGGCGTGCACCTGGATCAGGCTGTCCACATCGGTGTCCCCGGCCAGCAGGGCCCGGGTGGAAAGCCACACCGCCCGCAGGTGCAGGGCGGCGGGCCTGCCACAGCGCACACACTCGGGTAATTCGCCGTCGGGGTCGTTGCGCCCGATCCGGACTTCCGGGGTGACGGGTGCGCCGGGGCCGAGGGCCGCGTCGAGGAGCGGCGAGAATTCCTTGCGCTCACGGTCTTCCACCTCGGCAGGCTAACCAGTTCCGGCATCGTCCGCACCCCGTGCGGCCGGGAATGTTTAGCGGGTGGGCCGCTGGGAAAGTAATGGGAGTCGAAGCACCGAATTCCGCCAATTCCGGACGTAATTTGCCTCGCGCATTTTACCGGACGCTCCGGATTCGCGATCGGTCATCGTATCGGTCATCGAATCGGTCGGTTGCCGAAAGACTCGGAATCGCATATCCGCCAGGTGATCTCAGCCGCTGGGACACGCCTTATTGCAAGTTTGTCCGCTTATCGCGGGGCGGGGTAACTTGCGATGTGCGCGAGATTCGGGTGCTCCAGGGGCGGGAACGAGAACAGGTCGAACTGTCTCGTCTATTGAGTGAGGCACGCGCCGGACGCGGCGGCGGATTGTTGTTGTGGGGCGAGCCGGGTATCGGAAAGACGGCGCTGCTGCGCGATACCGAAGCGCGCGCAACGGATTTCCGGGTGCTGTCCGGCCGCGGATTCCGCGCGGAAGCCGAGATGGATTTCGCGGGCCTGCACGAACTGCTGCTGCCGCTGGCCGATCGACTCACCGGGCTGCCCGGTCCGCAGGCACGGGCATTGGGTGCGGCCCTGGGCAGCGACGCGGGCTCGGCCGAACCCTTTCTGGTCGGCGCGGCGCTGGTCACATTGCTGGCGTCGGTCGCCCGCACCGAGCCGATCCTGTTGGTGGTCGACGACGCCCAGTGGGTCGACGCCGCGACGGCCCGGGCCCTGATCTTCGCCCTGCGCCGCGCGGGCGCGCACCGGGTGGCCCTGCTGGCCGCGATGCGCGACAACCCGGCGGGCTCCGTCTGGCAGGCATTGCCGGTGCTGCCGATCGGGCCGTTGACCGACGCGCAGGCGCGGCGGCTGCTGGCGCTGCGCTCCGGCGGCGTCGGCGCGCCACGGGCGGCCCGCATGTTGCGCATGACCGCCGGAAATCCACTGGCGCTGACCGAGTTTCCCGTCGACACCGAGGACGGCTCCGGAATCGCCTGGGGTCCGGTCCCTTTCGGCCCGCGCCTGCGCGCAGCCCACGCCGATCGGCTGGCGGCCCTGAGCACACCGGTGCGCACCCTGCTCACCGTGGTGGCCGCGGAGGACCGGGGCACGTTGAGCGCGATCTCGGCGGCGGCCACCAGCCTCGGTGTCACCGCGGCGGATTGGGAGGCCGCGCTCGCCGCCGGTCTGCTCGCGGTCACCGACGGGCGCGTCGAGATGCGGCACCGGCTGCTCTGCGGCGCGGCCTACGACGCCGCGTCTCCCGCGCAACGCAGGGCGGCGCACCTCGCGCTCGCCGACGCGCTGCGGGGTCCCGACAACGGCGTGCTGCGCACCTGGCATCTGGCCGCCACGCTCGACGGCCCCGATTCGACTCTCGCCCAGGCGCTTTCCGACGGCGCGGAGGTGGTGCAGGCCCGGGCCGGTGCGTTGGCCGCCGCCGCGCTGCTGCGCCGCGCCGCCGCCATCACTCCCGATCCGCGTACCGCCGGGGTCCGGCTGGCCGCCGCTGCCCGCCTCGCCTGGGCGGGCGGCGATATCGAATCCACCCGCCGCCTGCTCTCGCTCGCCGAAACCCGTACGCCCCCGGCGCAACTCGCGGCCGCCGGTGGCGGCCTGTCGGGCCTGCTCGAATTCGTCGCCGGTGATCCGGCCGAGGCCCACACCCGCCTGCTGCGCGACGCGGACCTCATCGACGCCTCGACCGCGCCCGGGCTGCCCTCACTGCCATCGACGGTTTCCTCGTCCTCCGACCTGGCGGCCGCCCTGCGCCTGCTGGCCGACCGTGCCGCCTGGGTGGTGGGCCGCTCCGCCGATCTGCCGCTCGACGGTCAGCTCGAGGCCGTGGCCGCCGCGCCGTCGCCCATCGTGGCCGCGCATCTGCTGCCCCCGGCCGCGCAATTGCTGGAATGGGGTCTGGCCGAGCGCGGGGTCGAGCCGTATCTGACAGTGACCGGGGCGCTGCGGGATTCGGGGGATCGCGCGGCGGTGCTGGGCCTGCTGCCGCAACTGGCCATCGTGCAGTTCGCCACCGGCCGCTGGGAGGCGGGGGAGGCCACGCTGGCCGAGGCGTTCGAGCTGGCCACCGGTGCGGGCGCGGCCAATATCCTGGCCCAGTGCTGGAATCTGCGGGCCCGGCTCGCCGCCCAGCGCGGCGACGGCGACACGGTGGCCGAGAGCGCGGATCACGCACTGGCACTGGCGCGTCCGCACGCGGTATCGGTGCTGATCGGCGGTGCGTACTGGCATCAGGGTTTCCACGCGCTCGCCGCGGGTGATGCCGAGTCGGCCCACCGCCGCCTGTCCGCGCTGGCGCGGCCCGGTCACGAGGCCGCGCATCCGACGCTGGCCCGGCTGGCGACCGTCGACCTGGTCGAGGCGGCGTGCCGGGTCGGCCGTTTCGACGAGGCCGCCGCGCACGCCGCGCGAATCGCGGCCTGGGCGTGGCGATCCCGGGCGCCATGGGCCCTGTCCGATGCGTACGCCTGCCGGGCGCTGCTGGCCGAGGAGGACCGCGCCGAGCGGTACTACCGCCGCGCGCTGGCCGTCGGCGACGCTCGCCACACCAACTTCGGCCGCGCCCGCACCCGGCTGCTCTACGGCAAGTGGCTGCGCCGGGTCCGCCGCCGCGGCGACGCCGCCGAGCAATTGCGCACCGCCGCCGACGCTTTCGACCTGATCGGCGCCACCGCGTGGGCGGCGCGCGCCCGCCACGAACTCGACCTCACCGGCACCGGCGCGAAGGCCGCCCCCGGGTCCACCCCGTTGACCGCGCAGGAGTCCCAGGTGGCCCGACTGGCCGCGCAGGGGTTCACCAATCGGGAGATCGGCGCGGAATTGTTCCTGAGCCCGCGCACGGTCGGGCATCACATGTCGCGGATTCTCGAAAAGCTCGGCCTCACCGGGCGTTCCGAGCTGCGCGGCATCGACTTCGACAACGGGATGCGCCTGATCCGCCCGCGCTGAAGGGGTTTCGGCGAATCAGCGGCAACTCATATGCGTTCGAGTTCGAACAGCCGGAACTTTCGCTCACCCGCGAGCCGCTGTTCCATGGCGTAACCCGGCCAGAATTCCAGCGCCCGCCGCCAGGCCCGATCCCGATCGCCCCCGGTCAGCTGCCGCACCCGCACCGGGAACCGCTCACCGCGCACCTCCAACTCGGCCTGATCGGTGGCCCGCAGATTGGACGACCAGGCGGGCTGTTCGGGCCGCCCCCAATTCGACGAGACGATCAGGAAGCGTTTCTCGTCGTGGGGATCGGGCACATACAGCAAGGTCACGGTGCGGGGCATGCCGCTGCGGCGGCCGGGCGCCGTCACCTGCAGCGCGGGCAGGCCCGCCACGTCCAGGATTCCCTTGCGGCCCTTCGTCACCCGCCGCGTGAACCGTTCCAGTGCGAAGACCGCGGGCGCGGCGCGCATGACCGTGCGGCGGCGGGCCAGGGATCGGCCCAGCCGGGGCAGCGGATTGAATCGAGCGGGCGCCTCGGGCCGGCGACGCCATTCAGCGAATGCCATCCCATGATTATGTTGCTACCGCACGTTCGGGGTCGGGTTCACGGCGCCCAACGTGCGCGATCCCACTCGTCCTGCCAATCGTGCGGATCGGCGGGTGACCGGTCCTCATCGTGCTCCCGCGGTAATTCCGCCTGTTCACGCGCCGATTTCGCGGCCTGGTCCCGTGCGGCCTTGGCAATTCTGTGCCGCCGCTCGCTGGCGGGCGGCCCGTCGGGGTTTTCCTCGCCCATGACGACCCTTTCATGCCGGTTATGCACAAAAGGTATCGAATGGGCGATTTCCTGGCTAACTCAGGTGTCGGTGTTTCCCCGAAACCACGGGTCATTGGAATTAAGGGCGGTGAGCAAGCGGCGAATGGCGGCCACCCGCAACTCCTTGCCGGGCAGATTGTCCAGCGCGCATTCCGGGTCGGCGGGCGGCCCGAGGTGGGTGCAGCCGCGCGGGCAGTCCTCGATGGCGTCGGCCAGATCCGAGAACGCCTGGATGACATCGTCGGGCGTGATGTGGGCCAGTCCGAACGACCGCACGCCCGGGGTGTCGATGACCCAGCCGCCGTCGGGCAGCGGCAGCGCCACCGACTGGGTCGAGGTGTGCCGCCCCTTGCCGACGCCGGAGACCACGCCGACCGCCCGCTCGGCATCCGGCACCAGCCGGTTCACCAGGGTCGACTTGCCGACCCCGGAGTGCCCGATGAGCGCGGTGAGCTTGTCGTCGAGCAGCTCCAGCACCGGTTCCAGCGGATCCTCGATGCCGCCGTAGACGATGGTCAGATCCAAATCCTCGAAGGCCGCGGCGAATTCGGATTCGGCGGCCAGATCGTGTTTGGTCAGGCACAGGATCGGTTGCAGCCCACCGACATACGCCGCCACCATGGCGCGCTCCACGAATCCGGTGCGCGGCGGCGGGTCGGCCAGGGCCACCACGATGAACAGCTGCTCGGCATTGGCGACCACCACCCGCTCGAACGGATCGGTGTCATCGGCGGTGCGGCGCAATACCGTTCGCCGATCCGACACCCGCACGATGCGGGCCAGGCTGTCGGGCTTGCCGGACAGGTCGCCGACCAGGTCCACCTGATCGCCGACCACGATCGGGGTGCGCCCGAGCTCGCGCGCCCGCATGGCCACCACGGGCCGGTCCGGATCGTCGTCGAGCACGCAGCCCCAGCGCCCGCGGTCCACCGAAACCACCATGGCCGCTTCGGCATCCAGATGCTGCGGCCGGGTCTTGGTGCGCGGGCGCGAGCCCTTGCCCGGGCGCACCCGGACATCGGACTCGTCGTACTCGCGGCGCCTCAGTGCTCTGCTCCCGCGAGCATGTTGTCCCAAAGTTCCACGAACCCGGGCAGCGTCTTGGCGGTCGTGCCGATGTCCTCGATCTCCACGCCCGGCGTCACCAGCCCGATAATGGCTCCGGCCGTGGCCATCCGGTGGTCGGCGTAGGAGTGCCACTGCCCGCCGGTGAGCGGATTCGGCACGATGGTCAGCCCGTCCTCGGTCTCGGTCACCTTGCCGCCGAGCCGGTTGATCTCGGTGGCCAGCGCCGCCAGCCGGTCGGTCTCGTGCCCGCGCAGGTGCGCGATGCCGCGCAGCCGTGACGGCGAATCCGCCAGTGCCGCAAGGGCGGCCACGGTCGGCGTCAGCTCGCCCACATCGTGCAGGTCGATGTCGATGCCGGCCAGCCGTTCCGGGCCGCGCACGGTCAGCACGTTCTCGTAGAAGCGCGCCTCCGCGCCCATGCGCACCAGGATCTCGCGGATCACGTCGCCGGGCTGGGTGGTGTACCGCGGCCAATGCGGAATGCTCACCTCGCCGCCGGTGACCGCGGCGGCCGCCAGGAACGGGGTGGCATTGGACAGGTCCGGCTCGATCTCCCAGTCCACCGCGCGAATCGGGCCCGGCGCGACGGTCCAGGTCTGCGCCTTGCGCGGATCATTGGGCGCGTCCACCCGCACGTCGGCGCGCCGCAGCATCTCCACGGTCATCTCGATGTGCGGCATCGACGGCAGCGCCGCGCCGTCGTGATTGACCGTGACGCCCTGCTCGAACCGCGCCGCCGAGAGCAGCAGTCCGGACACGAACTGCGAGGATCCGGACGCGTCGATGGTGACCGGCCCGCCGCGCAACGATCCCGTCCCGTGCACCACGAACGGCAGCTGGTTGCCGTCGATGTCGAGGCCCAGCGCCCGCAGCGCGTCCAGGATGGTGGTCAGCGGCCGCGCCCGCGCCTGCTCGTCACCGTCGAAGGCCACATCGCCGTGGGCCAGCGCCGCCACCGGCGGCAGGAAGCGCATGACCGTGCCCGCCAGCCCGCAATCGACCATGGCGCTGGAGAATTCGGCCGGGGGCGTGACGGTGAGGGTCTCCCCGTCGCCCTCGATCCCGGTTCCCATGGCCCGCAGCGCCTCGATCATGAGATTGGTGTCGCGGCTGCGCAGCGCGCCGGTCAGGGTGGACGGCCGATCCGCCAGCGCGGCGAGGATCAGCGCCCGATTGGTAATGGATTTGGACCCGGGCAGGGTCACGGTCGCGTGGACGGGAACTCGGACGTGGGGCGCGGGCCAGAAAGTCACACCCCCATCCTCCCAAACGATCGGGCCGTCGCGGGCGTTGCGTCCGTTTCCCGAGCGTTGGATTCGAGCTAGACGTATACGTATAGAACTACGTATACTGGGCCGGTGATCGATCCCATCAGCCTCGTCATCGGGGGCGCGCTCGTCGGCGGCGGCTGGCTCGCGGGCCGATTCGGTTCCCGGAGACCCAAGTCCGTGGCGGCTCAGCAGCCCGCTGTCTGCGGGTGCGGGCACGACCTGGCGCTGCACGACCGCGAAGCGGGCCACTGCCACGCCGAGACCTTCCGCAAGACCGGCATGGGCCTCAAGGCCTGGGCGCGCTGCAACTGCCAGCGCTACACCGGCCCGACCCCGCTCGAAGAGTTCTTTGCCCCAACCCCGTTGCCGCCCACCCCATAACGCCCAACGCCGGTCTCCTCGATGGAGACCGGCGTTGTCGCAGTAGGTGTTTCGCTACTTGGCGCGCCCGTGGACCAGCGGCACGATCTTGCGCAGCAGCTTCATGGTGCGATCGGTCCGCGTGTAGGACAGCAGCGCCATGCCCGGAATCGTGAAGCGCTGCACCGCGATCGAATGCGGCCGCGCGAATTCCAGCAGGCCCGGCGCACCGTGGATACGGCCGATGCCGGAGTCGCGGACGCCGCCGAACGGCAGCCCCGAGATGGCGGCGTAGGACAGCACCGAGTTCACCGAGGTGCAGCCGACCTCGAGCCGCCGCGCGATCTCCATGCCCTGCTTCTTGGAGTACACCGCGGAGCCCAGCCCGTACTTGCTCTTGTTGGTCAGCTCCACCGCCTCGTCGATGCCGTTGACCGTGCGAATGGTGACGGTCGGCCCGAAGGTCTCCTCGCACACCGCGTCCGAGGACTCGTCCACGTCGACCAGCACCACCGGTTCGATGTAGGGGCCCTTGACGGATTCGGGCCCGCCGAGCACGGCCTTGCCGCCGTTCTTGATGGCGTCCTCGATGTGGCGGCGCACGATGTCGATCTGGCTGGGCATGGTCATCGGGCCGTAGGAGGCCTTGGCGTCCGAACCCGGCTTGATATCGGTGAGGATGCGCTTGACCTCGGCGATGAACTCGTCGGCGATCGACTTGTCCACGTAGACGCGCTCGACGCCCGCGCAGGTCTGGCCGGAGTTGGCGGTCGCGCCCCAGGCGACCGCGTCGGCGGCGGCCTTGATGTCGGCATCGGCGGCCACGATCACCGCGTCCTTACCGCCGCACTCCAGCAGCACCGGGGTGAGGGTCTCGGCGGCCGAGGCCATGATCTTCTTGCCGGTCGCGGTGGATCCGGTGAAGGCCAGCTTGTCGACACCGGACTTGACCAGCGCCGCGCCGGTCGCGCCGTAGCCGTTGACGGTGATGAAAACCCCATCGGGGAGTTCCGGATTCGCCTCGGCGAACGCCTTGGCCACGAAATTGCCGATGCCCGTGGAGAACTCACTGGGCTTGAACACCACGCAGTTGCCGGCGGCCAGCGCGTAGGCGATGGAGCCGTTGGGGGTGTAGACCGGGTAGTTCCACGGCCCGATGATGCCGACGACACCCAGCGGCCGGTACTCCAGGTGCGCGGCGAAGTTGGCCATGAACGCGCCCGGCGAGACCTTCTTGGCCTTGAGCACCTTCTCGGCATTGGAGGCGGCCCACTTGATGTGCTCCAGCGCGAGCATCAGCTCCAGGAAGGCGTCGTCGAGCGGCTTGCCGTTCTCGGCGTGGATGAGCTCGCTGAGCTCGTCGGACTTCTCGACGAGCTTGCTGCCCCAGCGCAGAATGTGCTTCTTGCGCTCGGCGTAGCTCAGCGCGCCCCAGGTGGCGGCGGCGGTCCGGGCCTTGGCGACGGCCGCTCGCACCGCAGCCTCATCGTCGATCGGGTAGGTGGCGAGCGTCTCGCCGGTGGCGGGGTTGACCGAAGTCAGCGTGTCGGCCTGATCGAGCGGGGCGGTTTCGGTTGCAGTCATGATTGGCGGCGATCCCTTGAGGATGAGAGTGTGATGAGACGAACGTCTCACACCGTCCAAGTGATGTCAATTGCCATCACATCGTGGGCGATTCATCTCGTGAGCGTCATTTCTGGTGAGTGTCGGTGCCCGGTGGCAGCATGGTCGGCATGTGCGGTAGGTATGCGACAACGACGAATCCCGCGAAGCTGGCCGTCGAACTCGACGCTATCGACGAGACCGATGACAAGGGCTTCAACCCCAATTACAACGTGGCCCCGACCAATCAGGTGCTCACCGTCGTGGAACGCCACGACCGCGATCACCCGGAGGACCCGGCCACGCTGCGCATCCGCGCCATGCGCTGGGGCCTGATCCCCGTGTGGACCAAGGCCGCCGAGCCCGGCGTCCCGGTCAAGGGCAAGCCGCTGTTCAACGCCCGCGCCGACAAGGCAGCCACCACGGCCTCCTTCCGGGACGCGGTCAAGAAGCGGCGCTGCCTGGTGCCCATGGACGGCTGGTACGAGTGGGTCACCGATACGGACTCGGCCGGAAAGGCCGTCAAGCGGCCGTATTTCATGTCCAAGTCCGATGGCGGGCGGCTCTACATGGCCGGTCTCTGGTCGGTCTGGCGCGATCGCAGCCTGGGCGACGAGGCGAAACCGCTGCTGTCCTGCACCATCCTGACCACCGATTCGGTCGGTGATCTCACCAAGATCCACGACCGGATGCCGCTGCCCATGCCGCGCGAGCACTGGGATACCTGGCTGGACCCGGACCACCCGGCTCCGGAGGAATTGCTGGAAACCCCTTCGCCCGAAGCGGTTTCGGACATCCTCATGCGTGAGGTGCCGTCGCTGGTGAACAGCGTCAAGAACAATGGCCCCGAGCTATTGGGCCAGGTAAACGAACAGGCCGGTCAGATCAGCCTGATCTGACCGGCCCGCAAGGGTATTCGGGTCCGCTACCCGCACTTCACCGTCGGCAGCGGGATGTTCAGCGTGCACTTGAGCGTGTCCGCCGCCGAATCGATCATCTTCGTGATCAGGCCGCCGCCCAGCTTCTCGGCCTTGTCGACGTGTTCGTCCTTCTTCGGCTGCTGCCCGTTGTCGGGCGCGCCCGGATTGGGGAAACTCGGATTGACCGGCCCGGCGGTCGCGGTGGCGACGGTCAGGGGACCGGAGCCCAGCGCGAGCACCAGCACCACGGCGGCGGCAAGTCGAGGGGCAGACATAAACCTCATCACATCCTCGGGTTCGAATCGGACCTTGTGGACAAAGGGTTCACAACAAGCTCACTGCTCGCTCCCAAGTAACTCACAGATAAGCGCCCGAAATGTGAAATGACGATGCCCCCGCCGCGTTTCCGCGACGGGGGCATCGATCATTCGGGCGACTACGGCGCTGTATTGCCCGAGGCTCAGAGTGCCGCCACGTCCGCCTCTTCGACGGCTTCCTTGCGGGCCTGGATGCCGCCCGCGGTCCGCAGCGGCACCTCCTTCCAGAACAGCACCAGGATGAAGCCGATCAGCGCCACCACCGTGGCCGAGAGGAACACCCGGTCCATGGACTTGGCGAAGCCCTCCTTGAAGGGATGCGCCAGCGTCGGATTCAGCTGCTGGATCACCGAACTGTCATTGAGCACCTGGCCCACGACCGCCGGTGCGGTCTTCTCGTTCGACAGGCCGAGCACGACCTTCTTGTCGACCGAGTCCGGACCCTTGACCGCCTCGGTGGCGGCCTGCACGTAGGCCGGGTCGCTCCGCACACCCTCGAGCGAGGTGGTGATGTTCGGGGCCAGCTGCGTGAACAGCACCGACAGGAACACCGCCACACCCAGGGTGCCGCCGATCTGGCGGAAGAAGGTCGCGGCCGCGGTGGACACGCCCATGTCCTTGGGCGGCAAGGCGTTCTGCAGCGCCAGGGTCAGCGGCTGCATCAGGTTGCCCAGGCCGAAGCCGGTGATGGCCATGAAGATCATGACGACCCACAGCTTCGTATCCGCGGAGACGAAGTGCAGCAGGAACAGCCCCGAGGTCAGCAGGAACGCGCCGACCGGCGGGAAGTACTTGTACCGCCCGGTCTTCGAGATCAGCTGACCCGCCAGGATCGAACCGGTCATCATGCCCGCCACCAGCGGCAGCATGAGCAGACCCGCCTTGGTCGGGCTCGCGCCCTGGACCACCTGCAGGTACTGCGGCAGCAGCGTGATGCCGCCGAACATGGCCGCGCCGACCACCACCGAGATGACCACGCCCAGCGCGAAGGTGGAGTTCTTGAACATGCGCAGCGGGATCAGCGCGGCGTCGCCCTGCTTGGCCTCGACCGCGATGAAGGACAGGATGCCGAGCGCGCCCAGGATGTAGCAGAACAGCGAATGCCCACTGGTCCAACCCCATTCGCGACCCTGCTCGGCCACCACCAGCAGCGGCACCAGGCCGACGATCAGCGCCGAGATGCCCATCCAGTCGATCGGCACCTTGTTCTTCGGGCGCTTGGGCAGCTTCAGCACGCGGGTCACCACGGCCAGCGCGATGATGCCGATCGGCACGTTCACCAGGAACACCCAGCGCCAGCCGGTGACGCCCAGGATCTGGTCGGTGCCCGACAGCAGGCCGCCGATGACCGGGCCCACCACGCTGGAGGTGCCGAACACGGCCAGGAAGTAGCCCTGGTAGCGGGCGCGCTCACGCGGAGACACGATGTCGCCCATGATGGTCAGCGCCAGCGACATCAGACCGCCCGCGCCCAGGCCCTGGAAGGCCCGGTAGGCGGCCAGTTCGTACATGGACGTCGCCATGGAACAGGCCAGCGAGCCGACCACGAAGATGGAGATGGCGGCCAGGTAGAACGGCTTGCGGCCGTACATGTCCGAGAGCTTGCCGTAGAGCGGCGTCGCCAGCGTCGAGGTGATCAGGTAGGCGGTGGTCACCCACGCCTGCGCCGAATAGCCCTGCAGCTCATCGGCGATGGTGCGGATGGAGGTCGACACGATGGTCTGATCCAGGGCGGCCAGCAGCATGCCCATCATCAGGCCGCTCATGATGACCAGGATCTGTTTGTGGGTGAACCCCGACGAATTGACTTCGGGCTCCGCCGCTTCGACTCGAGTAGTCACGAATTGTTCTCCGCGGGTGCGTAATAGGATTGCAGGTCTTTGTGGGCCGCCATATCGGCCAGCATGCGTTGCCGGGTCACCTCGTAGCCGTCGACGAAGCGCCGCAGCAGATTCGAGAAGGTGTCCCGTTCCTCCGGGGTCCAGCCCTCGAGCATCTGCCGCAGCGAGTCGTTGCGCCGGACCCGGATCTGGGCGGCGACCGCGCGACCGGCCTCGGTCACGTCGAGCACGCTGACCCGGCCGTCGGACGGGTCGGCGCGGCGCTCGATGAGTCCGCGCTTGACCAGGCTCGCGACCTGCCGGCTGATGGTGGAGGCGTCGGAGTAGAGCGCCTCGGCGAGTGCCCCCGACCGGACCGGGCCGGTGTGGATGAGCTGGAACAGGATGCCGAAGGCCGCCGGTTCGATCTCACCGTGGCTCAGGGTCGCGATCTGCGCATTGGTGCGATCACGCAGTTTGGTGAGCCGGGCGATCTCGAATGCGATGGCGTCGACAAGGCCGTCGTCGATGTCGGTCCGCTGGGTAATCGCCGGGTCATCGTCGGTCACGGTCGATCTCACCTCCTTGCGTAGAGCAACTGCTTGTAGTGCTCAACTAGTTGTACGACGCAAGTATTCCCGCACGGTTGTGCTTTGGCAAGGGATTTCCGGAGGTTGTGTCTCCGCTCTCAGGCGGAGGCGACGGGCGCGGTCACCGCATTCGTGAGTCGTACCAGGTCAGCGGGGGCGAGCTCGATCTCGAGCCCGCGCTTGCCCGCACTGCACAGGATCCGGTCGAACCCGAGCGCCGACTCGTCGACGACCGTCGGCAGCTTCTTCTTCTGGCCAAGCGGCGACACCCCGCCCAGCACATAGCCCGTCGTGCGTTCGGCCTTCGTCTTGTCGGCCATGGCGGCCTTCCCGCCGCCGAGCGCCGCGGCCGCCGCCTTCAACGACAGCTTCGTCGGCACCGGCAGCACGGCCACCGCGAGCCCGCCCGAACCCAGCTCGATCACCAGCGTCTTGAAGATCTGCCCGGCGGTGACCCCGAGCTGATCCGCCAGCGCCTCGACCGCCTCCGCTCCATACGAATCACTGCGCGGGTCATGGGTATACGCGTGTACCCGATGATCAACCTTCGCCTGCACCAGGGCCTTGATCGCGGGGGTCGAAGCAGCAGCCATGGGCTCACCCTAATCACCGAACGCAACCGGATTATCCGTGCTGGGAACAGGGCGGGGGCGGTGTCTGTTGCATGCGGTACGCGCATTCACGAAGGAGGAGTCGGTGACCGTTTTGGTCGAAGAGCGCCCGGCCGGTTTCCTGGTCGAATCCCTGTTCGCGGTAGATTCAATTGCTACGGCGATCGAAGGGATTAGCGTGACGAGCGACGACGAGATGGTCGATCGCCTGCGTGATGACGACTCGGACAGCGAGGGCATCGACGCCGGTGACGATCAAACGGTCGATTACGACGAAGTGGACGAATCCGGTGCCAGGAGCACCGAATCCGTCGCGGAACTGGCCGCGCGGTTCGAGCGTGACGCGCTCCCGCTGCTGGATCAGCTCTACGGCGCCGCGTTGCGCATGACCCGCAACCCGGCCGATGCCGAGGACTTGGTGCAGGAGACCTTCGCCAAGGCGTACCAGGGATTCAAGTCCTTCCGCGAGGGCACCAATCTGCGGGCCTGGCTGTACCGCATCCTCACCAACACCTACATCAACTCGTATCGGAAGAAGCAGCGCCAGCCCGCGCAGTATCCGACCGACGAGATCACCGACTGGCAGCTGGCCTCCACCGCCGAGCACACCTCCACCGGTCTGCGCTCGGCGGAGATGGAGGCCCTGGAAGCGCTGCCGGACGACGACATCAAGGCCGCTCTGCAGGAGCTTCCGGAGGAATTCCGGATGGCGGTGTACTACGCCGATGTGGAGGGCTTCCCGTACAAGGAAATCGCCGAAATCATGGGCACTCCCATTGGTACCGTCATGTCCCGACTGCACCGCGGGCGCAAGCAGCTCAAGGGTCTGCTGGCCGATGTGGCGCGGGAACGAGGCTTCAATCGATCGGGTAGCGACGCGGCTCGTGAGGAGGTAACCCAGTGAGCGACGACATGGATGATCTGGACTGCTCGGCTGTGCTGGCCGATGTCTGGCTGCTCCTGGACAACGAGTGCGACGCGGCCGTGAAGGACCGCCTGCGCGCGCACATCGACCGTTGCTCGCCGTGCATCGAGGCCTACGGTCTCGAGGAGAAGCTCAAGTCGCTGCTCAACCGCAAGTGCGGCGGCGACCGCGCCCCGGATTCCCTCCGGCAGCGCCTGACCATGGAGATCCGGACCAGCTACACCGCGGTCGAGACCCGGACCGAAGCGGCCGAATAACGTATCCCGGATACAGCTGAGCGGCACCCTTCCCGTGCGGGAAGCGGTGCCGCTCAACATTTTTCGAGCCAGTTACGGCAGCTCAGGCGTTAGGCCGCTTGCCGTGGTTGGCCGCATTCTTCTTGCGGCCACGCTTCTTACGTCCACGCTTACCCATAGGTAATCTCCCTTCAGTCGGCAGCCATTCTTTCACGTGTGGTTGGCTGTACCTTCAGGGGCTACGGGTCACTCGAACGCGAGAGGTGTACATGGCTGAGGAAGTGAAGGCCGAGATGGTGTCGACGGTGCAGGAGATCCTGGTCGCCGTCGGTGACGCGGTAAAGGCCGACGACCCGGTCGTGATGCTCGAGTCCATGAAGATGGAGATCCCGGTCATCGTCGAGGGCGCCGGCATCGTCGCCTCGATCAACGTCAAGCCCGGCGACGTCCTGCAGCCGGGCGATCTGATCGCCACCATCTCCTGATTCGACCCGGCCCGATCACAGCCCCCGACCTGCTGCTGACGCACCTTGCCCGTACCGCGTGGGAACATACACCCGACGTGGGAACCGAGGAGTGTGGGTGAATGTCGACACTGAGTGAGCTACTGGCCGAGCACACGGATCTACCGGGTGCGGCCGTCGATCATTTGCAGCGGGTGGTGGGGGACTGGCAGCTGCTGGCGGATCTGTCCTTCGCGGATCTGCTGCTGTGGGTGGGGACCGGACCGGTCGCCGAGGGCGCGGAGGTGGTGTGCGTCTCGCAGTGCCGCCCCACCACCGCGCCCACCGTGCATCCGGAGGATCTGGTCGGCACCCTTGCCACCAAAGAGGCGAATCCGCAGGTGTTCGAGGCCCTGATGAACGCCGACATCGCCCGCACCGAGACCGATACCGCCCTCACCGGCGTCTATCACCCGCATCCGGTGCACGCCATGCGCGAGGCGATTCCGGTGCGCATCGGCGACGACATCATCGCGGTGCTCGGCCGCGATACCGACACCCAGCGCCGCAAGATGCGATCCAGCCTGGAGATCGCCTACATGTCCTGCGCGGACGACCTGTGCCAGATGGTCGCCGACGGCACCTGGCCCGCGCTCGAGGACCGCACCGGTTCGCATTCCAGCCCGCGCGCCGGTGACGGTTTCATCCGCCTCGACACCGAGGGCACCGTCGTCTACGCCAGCCCCAACGCGCTCTCGGCCTATCACCGCATGGGTCTGCAGAACGATCTGGTCGGCCAGGATCTGGCGCTGACCACGCGCTCGCTCATCACCGACCCGTTCGACGCGCAGGAGGTGGTCGGCGATATCCAGGCGGCCCTGGCCGGAAAGGCCGGTCGCCGAATGGAAGTCGAGGCCCGCGGCGCGACCGTGCTGCTGCGCACCCTGGTGCTGCGCCCGCACGGTGAGCTGGCCGGGGCCGCGGTGCTGGTCCGCGATGTCACCGAGGTGAAGCGGCGCGACCGTGCGCTGCTGTCCAAGGACGCGACCATTCGCGAGATCCACCACCGGGTGAAGAACAACCTGCAGACGGTGGCCGCGCTGTTGCGGCTGCAGGCGCGCCGGACCGAAAACGAGGAGGCGCGACTGGCTTTGACCGAATCGGTCCGCCGCGTCACCTCCATCGCCTCGGTGCACGAAATGTTGTCCATGTCGGTTGACGAAGAGGTCGATCTGGACGAGGTGGTGGACCGCCTGCTGCCGATAATGGCCGATGTGGCGACCGTCCACACCGCCCGGATCAAGGTGCGCCGCGCCGGATCGCTCGGCGTCTTCTCCGCCGAACGCGCGACGCCGCTGGTCATGGTGCTGACCGAGCTGGTGCAGAACGCCATCGAGCACGCCTTCGACGCCGGCGAGAACGGTACGGTCACAATCCGTTCCGAGCGTTCGGCCCGCTGGCTCGACGTCATCATCAGCGACGACGGCCGCGGTTTGCCGGACGGTTTCAGCCTGGAAGCCTCCGACCGGTTGGGCCTGCAAATTGTCCGCACACTGGTCACGGCCGAATTGGGCGGCTCGATCGGACTTCACCCCGGCGCCGATGTCGGCACCGACGCGGTCCTGCGAGTTCCTTTGGGCCGCCGCTCCGCCCGCTGAAATATAAAGCCTGACGCATGAGTTCGGGCGTAGTGAAAAATCTGCGCCCGAACTTTCGTTCGAAAAGAGGGAATCCCGTTGATCGAGAATTCCGCTCTTTACACACTTAAGCCCGGCACCTGTATTGGTGCCGGGCCGAATTACGTTGCGGCCCCGAGGCTGGGATGGGCCGTAACGCCTGCCGTCTTTGCTGGTTAGACGACGGTGCGGGTTCGCGTACGCGCGTTGCGACGCTTGAGCGCGCGGCGCTCGTCTTCACTCATACCACCCCACACGCCGGCATCCTGGCCCGACTTCAGGGCCCAGGACAGGCAGTCAGCGGTGACGGGGCAGCGAGCGCAGACCAGCTTGGCATCGGCAATCTGCGCGAGCGCCGGACCACTGTTTCCCACCGGGAAGAACAGCTCGGGGTCCTCGTCGCGACAGATGGCCTTGTGGCGCCAGTCCATTCCTCTGCTCCTTTGCTAGGGCGCGCGCATGGCGCTGCCCTTCGGGTTTGTGGTCCGTTCACTTGTGCGACTCGAATGTTTCCGCACGGTTGCTTGTGAATGCTTTCACGAACACCGTAGATGTCAATAGATACCTGGTGCACCGTGGGGAAGCTCACGCTGTAAGACCCCTACATGGGGGTCCGCCGTGTCATTTGTACTCGGTCGAGCGGGTTTTCGCAGCGCAACAGCTAGGTTTCTCAGGTGTGTCGAACCGGCTAGGGCTTCGGCGCGACCACATCGAGGATATCCGGGACGGCTGTGAAATTCACCATGTTGCGTCGACCGATGAAGTCGCCGTCGATTTGCAAGCCGATCGGTTCCTCCGCCGTGATGGTGACGGCCGGAACGTCGTCCTCGCGAAACAATTTGTGGCCCTTGGGATCCCCCTGGGCGGACAGCAACTGCCGCGCGATCATGAGGGTCGGCATGACGCCCATGGTGCGCATGGCAAACACCCCGAGACCCGATTCGAAGCTGGTGCCGGGGTTGGTGACCACGGGCGTGTTGTCGAGATAAGTCCAGGGACTGGCATTGGTCACGAATGCGTAATGCACCTCCGTGACCGGTTCGTGACCTGGAATGTTCAGGGTCACTTGCGGGGCATGGCGTTTCGCGCGGAAGAACTGCTTGACCGTGGTGCGCAGATAACGAGCGGGCGTGGCGGCCTTGCCGTTCGCGCGTTTGTCGTCGATCGCCTCGCACACATCGGCGTCCAGGCCGACGCCCGCGCTGAAGCAGAACCAGCGATCGTCGGCGACGCCCAGACCGATGCGGCGGTCCGCGTCGTCGGAGAGCAGATCGATGAGCTGATTGGTGGCGGTCACCGGATCCGGCTCGATGCCCAGCGAGCGCGCGAACACATTCGCCGAGCCGCCCGGAATGACGCCGAGCCGCGGCAGCCATTCGCGCTGCGGCTGACCCGGCAGCGGGAGGAAGCCGTTGATGGTCTCGTTCACGGTGCCGTCCCCGCCGTGCACCACGATCAGGTCCATCCGGGTGTCGGCCGCCCAGCGCGCGAGCTCCGCGGCGTGCCCCCGGTGCTCGGTCTGCCGAACGGTCAGCTGGGTGCGGCTTTCCAGTGCGTGAGCGAGCAGATCCCGAGTGGACCGAGTGGTCGAAGTGGCATTCGGGTTCACGATCAGCAGCGTCCGCACCCCCGCAGCCTATCGAGGTCCGGCGCGACACGACCGCCCGGCGTCGATCGAATGCGGGTGGGCGGGTCCGGAATTCGGCAACGACGCACGGTCGTAGGCTGAGCGGGTGGCTGAGCAGAACAGTGGCGAGCAGAAGTCGGCGGACATCGAGACCGTGCCGACCACGGTGCGCGTGGCGGGCGCGCTGGTCGCCCTGGAGGGTGCCCTGGGCCTGGTCGCGATGGTCGTGCTGATCATCGTGGGTCTGAACGGGTCGGCGCAGAACGCGAAGAACAGCTATCTCACCGCCGGGTACGCGGCCATCCTGGGCGGCGCGGTGCTCGCGGCCGGGATCGGGCTGATGCGCGGGAAGCGGTGGGGGCGGGCCATCGCGACCCTGACGCAATTGCTGCTGCTGGGCGTCGCGTACTACATGTTCACCTCGGACCGGCCCGAGTTCGGTGCGCCGCTGGTGTTGCTGGCGTTGGGTGCGCTGGGGGCGTTGTTCGCGCCCGCGTCGAACAAGTGGATGGCCGCGGGGTACGGCTCGGCCGAGTAGCGACCGGGCTGCGAAGGGCCGTAATGGCGGCTCAGTGGCCTGGAGACGGATTTTTGGTCGCCCGCCCACCTTCCGGTGAGCGGGCGCTTTTCAGATCGGTTCAGTCGTCCGCGTGCGTCGCCAGCCGCTTGAGCGCGTCACCGGTCAGCCGGTAACCGGTCCACTCGTGCTGGTTCTCCGCCCCGATCGACTCGTAGAAGTCGATCGACGGGGTGTTCCACTTCAGCACCGACCATTCGAAGCGGGCGTAGCCCTGCTCCACGCACTCCCGCGCCAGCGCCGCGAGCAGGCTCTTGCCCAGGCCGGTGCCGCGGGCCTCCGGCTTGACGTAGAGGTCCTCCAGGAAGATCCCGTGCACGCCCTTCCAGGTGGAGAAGTTCAGGAACCAGATCGCGCAGCCGACGATGCCCCGATCGGTCTCGGCGACATGCGCGTACGCCGCCGCCTTCGGGCCGAACAGGGCTTGCTCCAGCTGTTCGGCGGTGAGCGTGCACTCCTCGCGCAGCTTCTCGTATTCGGCCAGGTCGTAGACCAGCTCCACGAGCGCCGGGATGTCGGCGGGGGTGGCGCGGCGGATCATTGTGCGGCTCCTTGCGGGTCGAGCGGCGCGACCAGGTTGTGCTTCAGCACGGTTCGCGCCTGGTGATCGTGTCCTAGGACGGTAACCGCGGCGGTGGACATGAAGAATCGGCGGCCCTCGGTGACGTCGAATTCGCACCAGCGGGCGATGAGCGCGCGGGAGAAGTGGCCGTGGCCGACCAGCACCACATCGCGGGTGGCGAGCTCGGGAATGGCGGTCGCCAGCACGTGGTCGGCGCGCTTGCGGACCTGGTCGGCGGTCTCGCCGCCGGGGGTCTCGCCGGTCCAGATGGTCCAGCCGGGGGACACTTTCTGGATCTCGGGTGTGGTCAGTCCCTCGTAGTCGCCGTAGTCCCATTCGACGAGGTCGTCGTCGATGACGGCCCCGTGCAGTCCGGCCAGTTCGGCGGTGTGTACCGCGCGCTGCCGGGGGCTGGTCAGCACCAGCGGGTTGCGCAAGTCCAAGTAGGACAGCAGTTTTCCGGCGGCGCGGGCCTGCGCCTCGCCGAGTTCGGTGAGCGGGCAGTCGGTGCGGCCGGTGTGGCGGCGCGCGGCCGACCATTCCGTCTCCCCGTGTCGCAGCAATACCAGCCGGAATTCGCCACCGCTCATGGCAACGATCATGCCGGACGGGTCAGGGCGTGGGTCCGCCGACGCCGTAGACCTGGCCGCCGCGGCGCTCCAGGAAGATATTGCCCGAGACCGCCAGCGAGATGGGCTCGTTGTGATAGTCGCTGCGCTGCAGCGGGATTCGGCTGGTCTGCGCGCCGGTATTGGGATCCAGCACGGCCAGGCCGTCGGCCACCGGGACCAGCAGCTGCCCGGCCATGAACGCGGGCGTGCCGAGCACGCGCTGGGTACCCCACAGCGGGTCGAGGGTGGTGGCGTTGAGGGCGATCAGGTTCTCGCCGGTGAAGACGAAGAACCCGGTGGACAGCCGGGCCACCATGGCGTCGTCGGCCAGCGGGGCCGAAAGCTGATGGGTGGCAAGCAGATTGCCGTTGACGTCGTAGATGGTCAGCACCGGCGGGGTGGTCTGGGTACCGGGCAGGTAGAGCGCGATCCGGCTGTCGGACACCGCTATCACGCGCGCGCCGTCCACCGCGCCGCCGGCCTCGTTGAGCACGTGCGAGCTGTACTCCTCGGGCACCGTGCCGTCCTTGGGCGCGGGATTGAGGACGGTCAGCCGGTCGGCGGAATCCTTGGGGCAGCGCTCCAGCACCGCCACCCGGCTGGGCGCGGAGGAGGCCGAGAGCAGGCGACAGTCGGTGCGCGGCTGGGTGTGCGGATTCACCGGGGCGTCGACGTAGCCGTATTCGAGGGTGCGGACCATGTCCGAGCGCCACATCTCCAAGCGGTTGTCGCCGAGGGCGAGCACATAGGTGCCGTCGGGCCAGAGGGTGATCTGCTTGTCCATGTAGCTGGACCGCGCCGCCACCCGGGAACCGTTCTGGGAGTTCAGCAATGTGGTCTCGCTGCAGCCGCGATCGTCGCGGTAGGTCGCGATGACGGTTCCGAACTGGACCTCCACCGAGCACAGCGGCAGATCCCGCCGATAGGACCACACCGCCGCACCGCTGCGCGGATCGCGACCGGTGACGGTGCCGCCGTCCGCGGTCACGGCCACCCCCGCCACCACGAGCGAGCGCATGGCCGCCGCATCCGGCTGCCGCCACAGTTCCTTGACCTGGGTGGGCACCGTGCCGCCGGTGGTGGGCGCGGGCAGATCGACGGTGGCGGTCTCCGCGTGGGTACCGCGCACACTGCTGGTCAGCACCACCACCAATGTCGCGATCGCCACCAGAGCGGCGATCGCGACAGCGGTGAGAATATCGGCGCGCGTCCGCCGCTCGGGTGCGAGCACGACAGCGAGAGTAGCCGATCCGTGCGGCTACGCCGAGGCGGCGACCGCGTCGTCGGCCACGATCACCGCGGCCTCGACCTTCTTGCGCCGCGTCCGCTTCACCGGCGCGGCGTCGGCCGCCTCGCCGGAACCGTTTGCGGCGGTGGCCTCCTCGGCCGCGGCGGCTTTACCGCCGACCGTGGCCTTGGTCGCCTTGCGGACGCGCTTCTTCGGAGCGGGCTCCGCATCGGCGGCGCCGTTCACGGCATCGGCGGCGTCGGTGGTGGCGACCGCCTTGCGAGTGCGCTTGCGGGCCGGGGCCTTCGGGGCCTCGGCGGCTTCCACAACCACTTCGGCGGCGCCGTCGGTCGCCTCGACCTTGCTCGCGGCCTTGGTGGCACGCTTGCGGGTCGTCTTCTTCGGAGCTTCCTCCGCGGCGACAGCCTCGGTACCGGCGGCCTCCTCGGTCGCCGCCTTGGCAGCGCGCTTGCGCGGGGCCTTCAGCACCGGCTCGGCCGAATCACCCTCGGCGGCAGCCGATTCCGCCGGGGCGGTTTCGGTGGCCGCGGCCTTGGCCTTGGTGGCCTTGCGGGTGCGCTTGCGCGGGGCTGCCTCGGCGGCCGCCGGAGCGGTCGCGTCCGCGGCGGCCTCGGCGGCGACCGGCTCGGCGGTGACCGCCTCGACCGGTGCGGCGGTGCTCGTCACGGGGGATTCACTGTGCGAGAACAGCTGACCCGGCGCGATGGTCTGCGGGGCCTGCACGGCCTCGGTGGCCTCTGTGGAACCGGTCGTCTCGGCGGAGCCACGGCCGCGGCGGTTGCGAGTGCGGTTGCGGCGCGAGCCGTTGCCGTTCTCCTGCGAGCCGTTGCCGTTCTCTGCCGCCGGGGATTCGTCGGAAACCGTTGCGGGCCCGTCGTTTTCGACCTCGGCCTCGGTGGTGTTGGCCGCGGCCTCCACCGGGGTGTTGCCGCCCTTGCCGCGGCGACGGCGGCGGCGACGGCGGCCGGACTTCTCCGGATCGCCGGTCGAATCGCCTTCGGTCGCAACGGTTTCGGTGACAGTGGTGGTCGAGGCGGCGGCCTCGCCCTCGACGGCCTGGCCACCGCGGGTGCGGCGGCGGTTGCGGCTGCGCGGGGCGCGGGCCTCGCGCTCGACGACGACGGCGTCCTCATCGCGCGCGGCCGGGCGCTTGCGGATGACGCCGGTGATGCCCTCGGGGATGCCGAGTTCCGCGTACAGGTGCGGGGAGCGCGAGTAGGTCTCCACCGGCTCCGGGATGCCGAGCTCGAGGGCCTTGTCGATCGATGCCCAGCGGTGCAGCTCGTCCCAGTCGACCAGGGTGACCGCGACGCCGGTCTTGCCCGCGCGGCCGGTGCGGCCGATGCGGTGCACGTAGGTCTTCTCGTCCTCCGGGCACTGGTAGTTGATGACGTGGGTGACGTCGTCGATATCGATGCCGCGGGCGGCCACGTCGGTGGCGACCAGCACGTCGATCTTGCCCTCGCGGAACTTCTTGAGCGCCTTCTCACGGGCGATCTGCCCGAGGTCGCCGTGCACCGCGCCGACCGCGAAGCCGCGCTCGGCCAGATCGTCGGCGACCTTCTGCGCGGTCCGCTTGGTGCGCGCGAAAATCATTGTGGCGCCACGGGATTCGGCCTGCAGGATGCGGGCCACCAGCTCGCTCTTGTCCAGCGCGTGCGCCCGGTAGATGAGCTGCTGGATCCGGTCGTGCACCGCGGACTCGTGATGCTCCTCGGCGCGAATGTGCGTCGGCCGGCTCAGGAAGGTGCGGGCCAGGGTGATGATCGGGCCCGGCATGGTGGCCGAGAACAGCATGGTCTGGCGCTGCTCGGGAACCATATTGAGGATGCGCTCGATATCGGGCAGGAAGCCCAGGTCGAGCATTTCGTCGGCCTCGTCGAGCACCAGCACCTGGACCTTGCCCAGGATCAGGTGGTTCTGCTGCGCCAGGTCCAGCAGGCGGCCGGGGGTGCCGACGACCACGTCGACGCCGGAGCGCAGCGCCGCGATCTGCGTGTCGTAGGGGCGGCCGCCGTAGATGGCGTGCACCCGGACCTTGGTGCCGGTCTCGTCCTTCAGGTACTTGCTGGCGTTCTCCAGGTCCGCGGTGACCTGCATGCACAGCTCGCGCGTCGGCACGATGATCAGCGCGCGCGGGGTGCCGTCGAGGGTCATGGTGCCGGAGTCGCCGGTGGCGATGCGGTGCAGCAGCGGCACACCGAAGCCGAAGGTCTTGCCCATACCGGTGCGGGCCTGGCCGATGAGGTCCTCACCGGCCAGCGCGAGCGGCAGGGTGAGTTCCTGAATGGCGAAAGTGCGTTCGATGCCGATCTCGGCGAGGGCCCGGACGATTTCCGGCCGTACGCCCAATTCGGCGAAAGAGGGAGCGAGGTGGGTGTCGTCGAGTTCTGCGGTCAGCAGTGTGTCGGCCACGCCGGGTTCCTGCTCTACGGTGATCTTGCTCAGGTTCTTGCCTTTCCTCGTTATCGCGTCTCGCGCGCACGAGGCGTGGGGCGGACCCGGACGGTCCGCGACGACCACTTGATCCGAGTTCTCGCCGCTGCTGGGATGCCTCTCCGGTGGATGGGCGTCGACCTGGCGCGGCGGTGCAGTGCTGCGGATCGGAGTGCGCGCACATTTTCCTGGACTACGGGCGTGAATTTCCGCCGTCCGCGGAGATTGTAGCGTGATACGGCCTTCGCCCTGATTTCCGGCACCGCTAATGTGCGGCGTTATTGCGCTGGTCGGCGCGCATATCGCCGGAAAAGGCGGGCTGATCCGGGGTTTCGCATTGCCGTTAATGATTGCGGCGCAGCATAATTCGTCCGGGGGCTGCCGTGTCGGCGATCTTGCGGACAGTTGAGTTGCTCACATGTGTGATACGCCGTGTACCACTATCTGCGAAGGTTGTGCCGTGAGCTTGGCAGACACCGTTTCCACCGCCGCCCAGAACCTGTGGGCGCTGACCTTCGGCGAGGGCATCGAGGCCCCCGAACCGACACCCTCGACGGTGTTGTCGGACGCGCCGCACCGCGAACTGCGCCGCTACGACGGCGCGGGCGACGACGATCCGGCCGTGCTGCTGGTGCCGCCGCTGGCCGCGCCCGCCTTCTGCTTCGATCTGCGCCCGGATCAGAGCCTGGCCCGCTTCCTGCTGGACTCCGGCCGCGCGCCCTACCTGGTCGACTACGGCGAGATCGGTTTCGAGGACCGCCGCATGGGCTTCGAGACCTGGATCGACGACATCCTGCCCGAGGCCATCCGCCAGGTGTCGGCCGATCGCGGCGGGCGCCCGGTCGATCTGGTGGGCTGGTCCATCGGCGGCGTCCTGGCCCTGCTCACGGCGGCGGCCGACCAGACGCTGCCCATCCGTTCCATCACGGCGGTCGGCGCACCCCTGAGCTACGACCACATGTTCGGCGCGCGCGAACTCCGCGCGCTGGCCCGGATCGACGGCGGCCGCACCACGACCGCGGCCATTCGCGCGATCGGCGGGGTCTCCTCGCGCGTGACCCGGATCGCCTACCGCGCCACCGCCTGGGATCGAGAACTCAAGCGCCCCTTCTTCATTGCCAGCAATCTCACCGATACCGCGACGCTGGCGCGGATGGAGACCATCGACCGGTTCCAGAACGCGCTGCCGGGCTATCCGGGGCGCTTCTACAACCAGCTGTGGGGCCGTTTCATTCTCGCCAACGACATCGGCAAAGGCGTTGTGCACCTTGGTGATCGGGCCATCGCCCTGGCCGACATCACCCAGCCGGTGCTGCTGGTCGGCGGCCCCAACGACGCCATCACCGCGGCCGCCGCGGTGAAGCACGGCCTCGAGACGCTGACGGGGTCGCAGGAGGTGCGGTACGAGACCGCACCCGGTTCTCACCTCGGCATTCTCATCGCCCGCGACACCACGTGGACGTACCTGGACAAGTTCCTGCGCGACCTCGCCTGACGGACGGCCCGCCCGAGGCGGGAATCCCGTTCAGAGTCCGGGAATCCCGCGGAAGGGCCGCTGGTCGGGCCAGGACTCGGTGGTGAGCCGTCCGATCCGGTAGCCCTTCGCCAGCGCGGTATCCACGATCTGCCGTCCGATGAGCTCGTAGACCGCCTCGGTCGGATGGGCCAGATCGCTGGTGGTCAGCGCGCGGCGCAGTTCCGGATCGGGCATCGGCTCCTGCGCGCCGAGGTACCTCACCGGGCCGTGGCGTTGCGGAAGCGGCTTCAGGCGGAAGACGTCCGGCTTCTCGCCGACCACCCGCATCCAGTCGGACATACGCACCAGGGTGATCTTGGCGGGATCGGCGCCGCCGATCGGGGTCACCTCGGCGGCGCCGAACGACGACTTCGGACCGTCGGGCACCCGGTGCCCCGCATTGGCCTTGGCGGCCTTCTTCTCGGCGCTGAACGACACTGCGGGAGTCTGGGATTCGGTGGCGGGCCAGTGCGCGGTCAGCAGGGCCAGCAACTCGTTGAATCGGGCCACCATGCGCACCTCCTTCGCGGCCACGCCCTCGCCCTTGTCCGCGATCCGCTCCTGGAATCGGACCGATACGCGGGGGTCGGGCAGGTCGATCAGGATGAAGTGCTCGTGCGCCGGGCCGAATTCGTCCGCGATCCGGTTCACCTCGGCATTGATCTCCGCGACGATCGGCGCGACGCCGGTTCCGGCGGTATTCACATCGGGCACCTTGGTCACGGGGTCGTGGGTCGTGGCGGCTTGCGCATCCAAATCCATGCCGTCCGGCCGCTTCGCGGTGACGATGTCGTTCAGGCCGATCCAGATGATGTGCAGGGTCTCGCCGGTGTAGGCCGCGCCCATCTCGCGGCGATGGCGAATATAACGATCGACCTGCTCTTTCAAGAATCCGAGCGCCCCTTCTTTGGGGCGTTTGGGCCAGTCCGAGGACGCGATCGCGCCGCCTTCGGCGAAATTGGCGTAGCGCACCGGGGGCAGATCGCCGAAATCGGTGCGCAGCACCAGCGAATCCTTGGACAGGCTGCGATGCGGCAGGGTCGCGTAGTCGGTCTGCTTCAGGTCGCCGCGGATCAGCGGTTCGCCGCCCATCCATTCGACGAGGAAGTCGGTCCAGTTCTTGCCGTCGCTGTAGCGGCCGGCCTCGTTGGTGCGCATCAATCCCGCCGCGCGGGCGAACATTCCCGCGGGGGTCTCGCGTTTGTTGCCGATGTCGGAGAGGCTGTCGCCGAGGACGATGAGGTTCTGGATTGCGGTGGGCATGGTGAACTCCGCGGTGTCGGATACCTGCCGGGAGCCCCGAGTCGACCGGTAGGTTTGTGAATAACTAAGTGGCACAAGGCCATTCGAACTTTTCGAGCGTACGCCCCATACGGTTGGTCCGATGGGTGAATGCCCGTCATTTTCTGCCGCTAGGGTGGGGTCTCATGGGAGCCCCTTTCGCAGCGTCCGCTGACGGTCGTATCTCCGCCGAACACCCCGGCGTCACCGATCTGTTCGCCGTTCTGGCCTACGGCGAAATCTCCGCCTTCTACCGGCTCGCCGAAGAGGCCAAGCTGTCGCCCACGCTGCGCGGCAAGGTGGCCGTCGCCAAGATGGCGGGCAACGAGTCCGAACACTTCAAGACCCTCGAACAGGCGCTCGCCGATCGCGGCGTGGACGTCTTCGACGCCATGGCCCCCTTCGTGCGCGCCCTGGACGCCTATCACGCCTCCACCGACCCCTCCACCTGGCTGGAGTCGATGGTGAAGTTCTACGTCGGCGACGGCATCGCAGCCGACTTCTACACCGAGATCGCCGGCGCCCTGGCTCCCGAGGTCGCCGACGTGGTGCGCGATGTGCTGGCCGAGACCAGCCACTCCGAGTTCGTCATCGAGGAGGTGCGGACCGCGGTCGCGCAGAACCGCTCCGAGCGCGACCGGCTCGCGCTGTGGGGCCGCCGCCTGCTGGGCGAGGCCATCACCCAGGCGCAGTACGTGATGGCGCAGCGCGACGAGCTCACCGAGCTGGTGCTCACCGCCACCGGCGACCTGAACGGGATCGCGACGCTGTTCGAGCACATGCAGAACAGCCACGCCGAGCGCATGCGGGTGCTCGGCCTGGGCTGAGATCGCCCCCGCCCGGGTGAGACCGGCGCTCCCGTACTTGTTCGCTGACAGCGCAGGCGGTGGCGGCCGGGCCTGGTTCCGGCTCCACTAACCTGATCAAAGACATCACAGGACTCTAGGTTCGGAGGTTGGCCGTGGAGGTCAAGATCGGCATTTCGGATAGCCCGCGTGAGCTCATCATCAACAGCTCGCAGACCCCGGCTGAGGTCGAGGCGCTCGTCACCGGCGCGCTGTCGGGCGAGGGCGGCGTCGTGGCGCTGACCGACGAGAAGGGACGCAAGTTCCTGATTCAGGCTTCCAAGGTCGCCTACGTCGAGATCGGCACCCCGTCCTCGGGTCGCGTCGGCTTCGCTGCCGTCTAATCTTTCGAACGAAAGAAATTGCCCCGCCGAGCAACTCGGCGGGGCAATTTCTATTTGATTGCGCGAGAGAGAATTTCTCTCAATCAATCGGGTGCTCTCAATCGATCGGATGCAGCGGCACGTGCTTGAGTCCACCCCAGCACAGCGCGACGGTGGTATCCACCGCGTCATCCTTCGGAATCGGACGATCCGCCTCGAGCCAGTAGCGCGCGCTCAGCTGGCTCGCGCCCACCAGGCCGACGGCCAAAACGCGGGCGCGGTAGGGATCCAGCCCCGAATCGTGGGCGACCAGGTCGAAGACCGCGTCCACGCACGCCTCGGTGGCCTGCTCGACCCGGCGCTGGACCTGCGGCTCATTGGTCAGATCGGATTCGAAAACCAGTCGGAAGCCCTGGGTTTCGTGATCGACGAAATCGAAGTAGGCCTGCACGGCGGCGCGCACGCGCTGCTTGTTGTCGGTGGTGGAGCGCAGCGCCTGGCGCACGCTGGACACCAGCGCGTCGACATAGTTCTGCAGCACCGCCAGGTACAGCTCGAGCTTGCTCGAGAAGTGCTGGTAGAGCACTGGTTTGCTCACACCGGCGCACTGCGAGATCTCGTCCATGCCCGCGGCGTGATAGCCGCGTTGGACGAACACCTCGCTGGCTGCGGCGAGTAGCTGCGCCCGGCGTGCCTCGCGAGGCAGGCGGGTGCCGCGCTTGCTCGTCGCCTCGGATGACATGCGGTGCGAAGTCATCCGGTCCACGAGGTCAGTCATTCCGATCTCCCAGTTGATTCCCGGCGGGAAGGATGTCACCGGGCGGTATCCACCGAACGATACTCGCTCGGGGGGCCGGTGCCGATCCAGGTTCCGAATATTGTGGCGTCGATTATGCGAGGCCGATCACAACTGTGTAGCACATGTTCCGATTTGTGAGATCTGCCGCATTACCGTGAGATATCTCGCAGCAATACGAGCGGCCCCGATGGCGCCCGCGTGCTCGAGCCCGCGCTGTGAGAGTCTGTCAGACGTGACCGACCATGGGGGCAGCAATTCCAGCGGGCGGGATACACGCCGTCCCGTGGCTGCCGGTGCGCCGCGGGCCGCCGGTTCCAAGCGACGGGGAAGACCCACCGGGCCGATCTACGATCCGCTCGGTTTGTATTCCGACAGCGGCACACCGCAGACCGGCCCGTCGGTATCGCCGACTTCGCAAGGACCCGACTCGCATCAACCCCTGCGGGCGCGCTGGGATCCCACCGCCCCGCCCGCCGACGGCCCGAACCGGCAGCGTCCCGACCGCGAGACCAAGAAGCAGAGCCCGATCGGGCGTTTCGTGAACACCTACGGCTGGCGCGCCTACGCGCTGCCGGTGCTGCTGGTGATCACTATCGTGGTGGCCGTGGACGCCCTGCGCCACACCGGCGACAGCGATACCGGCCTCCCCGGCTTCGGACATTTCAGCGAGCACACCGACAAGCCCAGCGGCATCATCGGCGGCGCGCCGCGCGGCGACGGGAAGTACGCCGCGGACCTGCCCTCCGGCGCGGTGCCCGCGGGCGGCGCGTACACCGACACCGGCAAGGACACCTGGCATGTGGTGCCGGGGACGACCGGGCAGGTGGGCACCGGCTCCGAGCACGTCTTCAACTACACCGTCGAGGTGGAGGACGGCGTGGACACCGCGAGTCTGGGCGGCGATGACGCCATCGGCAAGATGATCGACGCGACGCTGGCCAATCCCAAGTCCTGGACCCATGATCCGCGCTTCGCCTTCCGCCGCATCGATACCGGCAATCCGGACTTCCGCATCTCGCTCACCTCGCGTGACACCACCCGCAAGGCCTGCGGATTCGAGATCCCGGTCGACTCCTCCTGCTACAACGCCGATCTCGGCCGCGTGCTGCTCTCGCAGGTGCGCTGGGTGCGCGGCGCGCTGTCGGACGAGGGCGACGTCGGCTCCTACCGGCAGTATCAGATCAACCACGAGGTCGGCCACGCCATCGGCTACCACGAGCACCAGCCCTGCGAGATCGACGGCGGCCTGGCCCCGGTCATGATGCAGCAGACCTTCGGCATCAAGAACAACGACATCGCGAAGCTGGATCCGGAGGGCGTCGTCCCCATGGACGGCAAAACCTGCCGCTTCAACCCCTGGCCCTACCCGCGCGGCTGAATCGCCGAGATTCCGGCGCGCCGGGGTGGCGCGCCGGAATCGTGGGGGAGGGGTCACGCCGTCGCGACGGTCACCGGTTCCGCGGCGGGTTCGATGGAAACCCGCTGCCGCGCAAGCACACCCAGTCCCGTGAGCGCGCCGAGGCCCGCGCAGGCCGCCGCGGCGAGGATCGCGGCGCGGAAGCCGTGCTGGACGGCCGCGGTCGAGGTGTAGCCGCCCGCGACGGTGAAAACCGCCGAGGTGACCGCGATTCCGAGGCTGCCGCCGAGCTGGCGGGTGGCGTTGTAGATGCCCGAGGCGGTGCCGATGGATTCGGGGCCGACCGAGCTGATGGCCGAGTTCTGCACGGCGGGCATGGCGGCCGAGATGCCGACTCCGGCCAGCAGCATGGGCGCGATCAGCGCGGGATATCCGGCCCCGGTGCCCGCCGCCACCGCGATCCACGCGAATCCGGCCGCCGAGAGCGCGAGCCCGCCCACGACCAGACGTCGCTCCCCGATCCGGCTCATGTACGTGCCGGAGATCGGCGCGACCACGAAAAGCGTTGCCGTCCAGGGCAGCAGCCGCAGCCCGGACCCGAGCGGACTGTTGTGCAGTCCGGCCTGCAGATACTGGGCGAAGAAGAACGCCGTGCCGAACAGCGCCGCGGTCATGAGCAGTCCGGCCAGATTGGCGGCGCTGAACGCGCGATGCGTGAACAGCCCCATGGGAATCATCGGCGCGCGGGCCCGCAACTCCCACCCGACGAAGACCGCCAGTAGCACCGCCCCGCCGATCAACCCGCCCAGCACCTCGGCACTGGTCCAGCCGCTGGTGTTGCCGCGCACCAGCCCGATCACCAGTCCCAGCACACCGAGCCCCGACAGCACCACGCCGAGCACGTCGACCGGCCGTGCGGGCCCGGTGCTTTCGGCCACGAACCGCCGCACCAGCGGAATCAGCGCCACGCCGATCGGCACGTTCAACCAGAAGATCCACTCCCAGGTCAGCCCCTGCACGACCGCCCCGCCGACCACCGGCCCGCCGAGAATGGCCAGCCCGATGATCCCCGCGAAAATGCCCATGGCCCTGCCCCTTTGCTCAGGCGGGAAGGCCACGCCCACCAGTGCGAACGACGCGGGCATGATCATCGCCGCCCCCACGCCCTGCACCCCTCGTGCCGCGATCAGCCACCCGATATCGGTGCACAGCGCACATGCCGCCGACGCCGCCGTGAACAACGCCAGCCCCGCCACGAGCAGATTCCTCCGCCCGAACCGATCGCCCAGCACCGCCGCCGTCAACAGCAGCACGGCCAGTGCGAGCGTGTATGAGTTGAGCGTCCACCCCAGCGCCTCCAACGAGGCCCCGAGCTTGACGCGAATCGTATTGAGCGCGGTGGTCACGACAAGCGCGTCGAGCCCCACCATCAAGGACGCCATCGAAGCGAGCGCCAGCGTCCACCGTTGATGCGTGGTCATGAAATCGACCTTTCGAGTGATTCCGGGTGTCGCAGATACGTACTCACCGCCCCGCCAAAACTCATCGCTCGACGGTGGGGTGGGGGCGTGCTAGCAAGGTGGGATGACCGCTGTTGTCGACGACGTGGTCGCCGTCGCTGAATCGCATCGTTCGGAATTGCTGGCTTACTGCTATCGGATGACCGGGTCGCTGCATGATGCGGAGGATCTGGTGCAGGAGATTCAGGTTCGGGCTTGGAAGGCGGCGGGATCGTATGACCCGCAACGGGCTTCGATTCGGACGTGGCTGTATCGGATCGCCACGAATGTGTGTCTGACGGCGTTGAAGACGGCGGAGCGGCGGGCGTTGCCGGTGGATCTGGCGGAGCCGAATCCGGTGCTGGGGCCGGGGCGGTTCGAGAAGTCGCCCGAATTGCCTTGGCTGGAGCCGTTTCCCGACGCGTTGCTGGGTGATGGCGATCCGGCCGCGGTGGTGGCGGCCCGGGAGAGCGTGCGGCTGGCGTTCGTGGCGGCGCTGCAACACCTGCCGCCGCTGCAGCGAGCGGTGCTGATCCTGCGCGATGTGCTGGCCTTGCGGGCGAACGAGGTGGCCGGGCTGCTCGAGACCAGCACCGCGGCCGTCAACAGCGCGCTGCAGCGGGCGCACGCGCAGCTGTCGGAGATACCCGCGGCTCCCGCCGAACTCGGCGACGAGGAGCAGCGCGAACTGCTACAGCGCTACGTCGAAGCATTCGAGACGATGGACATCGACGCCCTCAAGCGCATCCTGCGCGACGACGCCATGCTCCAGATGCCGCCGTTCCTGGCCTGGTTCGACGGCCGCCAGGCGATCACCGCCTTCCTGTCCCGGATCTTCGACCGCGACGAGGGCTTCCGCCTGCTCCCCACCCGCGCCAACGACCGCCCGGCCCTGGCCGCCTACGCCCGCCGCGACGGCGTCTTCGTCGCCGCCAACCTGCACATCCTCACCTTCGACACCGACGGCATCGCCCGCATGGACCTCTTCCACGACCCCGACCTGTTCCGCTTCTTCAACCTCCCGGCCTGGCTGTAACCCAGGTCGGTCCGGGTCGCGATCGGGAATTAGGCTGGGGGAAGAACGCCGCCTGGCCCGGTGTTGCAGAAGTGGCCGCGAGTATCCGGCGAATTCGATTGAGGAGTCCGAAGACGTGTCATCGCATCCCTCCCTGCCGCCCCTGGTGGAGCCGGCGGCGGAGCTGACCCGCGACGAGGTCGCCCGCTACAGCCGCCACCTGATCATCCCTGACCTGGGCACGGTCGGGCAGAAACGTTTGAAGAACGCGCGCGTGCTGGTCATCGGCGCGGGCGGCCTCGGTTCCCCGGCGCTGCTGTACCTGGCCGCCGCGGGCGTGGGCACCCTGGGCATCGTCGAGTTCGACGAGGTCGACGCCTCGAACCTGCAGCGCCAGATCATCCACGGCGAATCCGATATCGGCCGTTCCAAGGCGGACAGCGCCCGCGATTCGATCCTGGAGATCAACTCCGGAATCACCGTGGAGCTGCACAAGATTCGCCTCGAGCCCGACAACGCGATCGAGCTGTTCCGCCAGTACGACCTGATCGTCGACGGCACC
>NZ_BAAFGR010000015.1:0-74678 GCF_041154655.1 Nocardia sp. JMUB6875 | reverse complement strand
GTTCGGGCGCCGGGCGGGGGTTGGTCGGCGGGTCGAACGGCGTGGCCGCGCCGAAGGACATCACCGGCGGCACATGCGATCCCGTCGACGGACCGAAGGGCTCGAACCGCGGGGGCGTCCGGTCGACCGGCGCGGCGGGCGGGACCGGCGGTGCGGGCTCGGCCGGGTGGTCGGCGGCCTGGTAGCCGACGATGGGCAGCTCGTAGTTCGAGATCTGCGAGGCCGGGGCCGCCGGGAGCTGCGGTAGCGCGGCCACCGCCCGGGACGCCGCCGATGCCTCGGGGGCATCGATTTGCCGTGGCACGGCCGGGATTTCGCCGGTGCGGCCCGACGGCTGCACGGTGAGGCTGTTGGGCACCAGCACGATGGCGCGCACGCCGCCGTAATCCGATTCGGTCAGCCGCACCGAGATGCCGTTGCGCGCGGCCAGCTGGGCGACCACGAAGCGGCCCAGGCGGAAGTCGTCGGGCAGCATGCTGACACCGAAATCCGGTGCGTCGCGCAGGATCTCGTTGACCCGCGCCAGCTCCTCCTCGGGCATGCCCATGCCCTGGTCGATGACCTCGATGGCCACGCCCTTGCCGACGATGCCGCCGCGCACCTCGACCTGCGACTGCGGCGGGGAGAAGTGGGCGGCATTGTCGACCAGTTCGGCGAGCAGGTGCACGAGGTCGGCCACGGCGCTGCCCGCGATGGACACCTCCGGCAGCCGGGCGATCTTGACGCGGGTGTAGTCGAGGGTCTCGCCGACACTCGAGCGCACGATCTCCAACAGCTGCACCGGATTACGCCACTGCCGACCGGGCTGTCCGCCCGCGAGAATGATCAGGTTCTCGGCATTGCGGCGTTCGCGGGTGGCCAGGTGGTCGAGGCGGAAGTAGATGTCGAGCAGCGCCGGATCTTCCTGCTGCGACTCGGCGGCGTCGAGGATCTCCAGCTGCCGGTGCACGATGACCTGGCTGCGGTGGGCGATATTGAGGAACATCGCCTTGACGCCCTCACGGGTGCGTGCCTCGGTGACGGCGGCGCCGACGGCGGCGGCGTGGGCGTGGTTGAACGCCTTTGCCACCTGGCCGATCTCATCGCTGCCGAAGTCCAGCACCGCGGCCTCGGCGACCGGGTCGACCGGCTTGCCCGTGCGCAGTTTGGCCATGATCTCGGGCAGGCCCTCGTCGGCCAGCACCAGCGTCTCGTTGCGCAACCCCTTGAGGCGGCGGATGATCCGGTTGGCCAGCACCAGCGAGACCAGGAAGGCCAGCGCCGACACCGCGAGCATGCCGCCACCGGCGAGCGCGGAGTCGCGGGCGTTGCGATCACCCTCCTGGGCGGCCAAACCCTCATTGTGCTTACTCATCTGATCCCACAGATGCAGGATCTGGGTGTTGAGCTTGTTGACCGTGTCGTGCCATTCCTGCGGCGTGAAGGTCAGCGGCGCGAGCTGCGGTGTGGCGCCGGGCTTGCTGGGCGGCACGGTGATCGGATCGAGCGCCCGTGAGATCAGGACGTTCTCCATCATGACGATCTTCGTCCAGTCCGGATCGTTCATGAGGGCCTGCATGTCCTTGTCGCCGGTGCCACCGTCACCGCCGGCCAGGACGCCCAGGTTCACACGGTAAGTACCGGCCACCCGGGAGAATTCGATGGCCAGCTCGGGCGGCAGCGTGCCGCCCGCGAGCAGCACCTCGGCCACGGCGGCCTCGCGCGAGAGCATCTCGGAGGCCTGGACGACCTGCAGGCCGTTCGCGACCTCCAGCGCCACCTCGGAGGTGGGCGCGTTGTCGGCGACCATGCGGGTGCCGATCCAGACGACCTCGAGCAGCTTGCCGTAGAAGTAGTAGACATCGGAGATGCCCATGCCATTGGCGTCGATCTGCGCGCGCACGCCGGCGAGCTGAGTGCTGAGGGTGGTCAGGCCACCCACATCGTTGCCGATACCGGCGGGTCCGAGCCGCGCCATGGTCGGGGTGATCGCGGCCAGGCCCTGCAGGGCCTTGTCGAGCCGAACGCGCGCCTGCGCCAAGGTCTTCGGGTTGGCGTCCTCACCGCCGCTCATCTGGGCGATGGATTGCTGACGTTCCTGCTGTACCGCGGCAATCAAGTCGTAGGTGGTGGGGGCCGCGTTGGTCAACGCCTCCGCCCATTCCTTGGCGTGCTTGCCCTCGACCACCAGGTACCCCGCGCCACCCACACCGATCGCGAGCAGCGCCAGGCTCGGGACGAGTGCGATGGCGAGCACGCGGGTCCGGACCCCGAGCCTCGCTCTGAACATCGGGCAAAGGTAACGGGACGTATGTCACATTCGTCGCGCGGGTCCCGCTGAGCGGGAACAAGATTGACTTCCGGATTCATGTATGCGTGTGCATCGCAGGGATTGCCGCTGCTCAGGCCCTTACCAAGATCGGTAATCGAAGGCGGCGCAGCAGAATTCATGCGATTCAGGCGCGGTGGCGGGGCGCCGCCGAGAGGAAGGAACCGACGCGGTGCACTGTCAGGTTCATCTCGTAGGCGACCATGCCCAGGTTGGCCTCGGACCCGGCCTGCAGCGCCAGGCAGGCGTTCGCACCCGCGGCCGTCACGAACAGGACGGCACGGTCGAGTTCGATGACGGCCTGCCGCACCGCGCCGCCGTCGAATCGATGCCCGGCACTGCGGGACAGCCCGAACAGCGTGGAGGACATGGCGCTGAAGTGCTCGGCGTCCTCGCGGCTCAGCCCGGCCGATCGGCCCAGCAGCAGGCCGTCGGTGGAATGCACCACGACGTGCCGCACGCCCGCGAGTTTGTCGACGAGATCGTCGAGGAGCCAATCGAAATCACCAGCGGGGGAGGTGTTCACCGTCGTCTTTCTGTCGGGGTGGGGTGGCGGGGTGCGCGCCGGGATCGGCCAGCCGCGCCTGTCGGGTGCCGTTCTCGATGGCCGAGAACAGGTCTCGCGCCTGTTCGGCGCTGCGTTCGCCGGGGGCCGCCGGGGTCTCGGCGGCCGGTGACTCGGCCAGTTCGGGCGCGAGGTTCTCCTGGCGGCGGCGTCGCGGCAGCTGGGGGCGAGATTCGGCCGGGACCGCGTGCGTGGCGATGTTCGCCGGGTGATCCCGGTTGGACGCGCGGAACTGGTTGATCCGATCGGCCCAGTCCGATGTGGGATCGGAGTACTCCACGGCGGTCTGCGCGGCCGCCTGCTCGAGTTCGGCGCTGCGCTGCGGTTGCCGGTCGATCGACTTCTGTTCCGCGGCGGCGATTTCGCCCTCGATCACGGCCGAGGGAATCAGCACGATCGCGCGGATGCCGCCGTAGTCGGAATCCGACAGACGCACCGAGACGGCGTGGCGGGCCGCCAGCCGGGAGACCACGAACAGACCCAGGCGCGAATCCTCGGACAGGCTGGTCACCGCGAAATCCGGTGGCGCGCTCAGCAGGTCGTTGAGCCGGTCCAGGTCGGCGGCCGGGATGCCCATGCCCTGGTCACTGATCTCGACCACCACACCGCGGCCGACCGACGCACCCGAGATCTCCACCCGCGACTGCGGCGGGGAGAAGCTGGCGGCATTGTCGATCAGCTCGGCCAGCAGGTGGATCAGGTCGGCGACGGCCAGACCGGCGATGAAAGCCTGTGGCAGGCGGCCGGTTCGGACGCGGGTGTAGTCGGCGGTCTCGCCGACCGCGCTGCGCACCAGCTCCAGCAGCGGGACCGGATTGCGCCACTGGCGACCCGGGCGGCCGCCCGCGAGGATGATCAGGTTCTCGGCATTGCGGCGTTCCCGGGTGGCGAGATGGTCGAGCCGGAAGTAAATGTCCAGCAGCGCCGGATCCTCCTGCTGCGATTCGGCGGCGTCGAGGATCTCGAGCTGGCGGTGCACCACCACCTGGCTGCGGTGCGCGATATTGAGGAACACCGATTTCACGCCCTCGCGGGTGCGGGCCTCGGTGACCGCGGCGGTGACGGCGCTGGCGTGGGCGTGGCCGAAAGCCTCGGCCACCTGGCCGATTTCGTCGTGGCCGAAGTCCAGGGTGGGTGTTTCGACCTCGGCGTCGAGGTGTTCGCCCGCGGCCAATCGCCGCATGGTTTCGGGCAGCTGCTCGTCGGCGAGGGCGAAGGTTCGGTCGCGCAGGCGCCGTAGCCTGCCGATGATCCGGTTGGCCAGCATCAGCGCGACCAGGATGGCGGCCAGCGCCACCACGACCATGCCGATCCCGGCCCACAGTGACTTGCGGGTGGTGTCGGAAGCGGCGGCGCTGGCCAGGTGCTGGGCCTCGGTGTTCTCGGCCTGCCACAGGTCGGCCAAACCGTGGGTGACCTCTTCGGCACTGCGCTGCCAGTCGGCGATCGAGATCGGAAGCGACTGCGGGGTGGTGCGTTTGGTCGCGCCCCCGGGCCCGGAACCAGCGGTGTCGGCCTGCGGCAGGGTGCGCTGGGCCAGGACCGGTTCGATCACGCCGAGCCGCTGCCAGGCGGCGCTCGAGACCAGCGCCTTGGCCGCGGCGGCCTGCTCCTCATCGGGCGAGGTGGCGATGCCGTCGACCCGGGTGCGGTAATAGCCCACCAGACTGAGGTATTCCATGCCCAGCGCGGGGGAGAGGTCGTTGCCCTCGATCAGCGCGGCGCCCAAAGCGTAGGCGCGGCTCATGGCTTCGAGGCTGCGCAGCACATCGGCGGCCTGGGTCAGTTCTACCGCGGTGGCGGCGTCAGGTGCGGTCTTCTGCGCGACCTCCACGCCCGCCATCACGCTCTGCGGGATGCGGTTATAGAAGGCATAGGCATCGGCGAGCGCCACCGTGCCGGTGTCGATACCCGAACGCAGTCCGGTGAGTGCCTTGGTCACCTGGGCGATGGCGTCGGTGGCCTTGCCCATGGACTCCGGGCCCATGGCGGTCAGGGTCGACTGGGTCGGCGCGAGCACGCGCAACGCGTTGTCCAGGCGCAGGCGGGCCGTGGTCAGTTGCCGGATATCGATATCCATCCCGGCGATCCGCCACAGCGTGAGCTGCCGTTCGGCCTCGACGGCCTCGATCAGCTCGCGGGTGGGTGCGATACCGGCCTGCATTTCGTCGGCCCAGTTGCGGGCCCGATGCGAGCGGTCCACCAGGGTGCCGGCCGCGCCGACGCCGATGAACACCAGCGCCAGGCTCGGGACCAGCGCGATGGCCAGGATCCGGGTCCGAACCCCCAACTTCGGAAAGCGCATCGCTGCAACGTAACTGCGGCGCCCCGATCGCGGCGATACGAGTCCTTTTGTGCGGGACGGGATTTGACAGCGCAGACCGGACTCCCATAAGCCGGGCGGTAGCCGCGTCGCCACCGCGGCAGCAAGATCATTCGTTTACCTGCGATCCAACTGTGGGCTTCCTGTGAGTCGCGAGCGGGCAAACATGCAGCACTACCTTCAGCCGCGCCCGGGACAGCGGGCCGCGCACGGTGACCCGGGCGCGAGGACGGAGGAGACGAAGTGCAGAACCGAAAGCGCGCCTGGCTGGGCGCGATCGCCGCCATCACGGCCGCGGTGGCCGGGGCGTCCCTGGTCGCCGGCTGTGGGTCGGACAAGAAGGCCGACAACGAGGTGCGCAATATCATCTACCTGCTCGGCGACGGTATGGGACGCACCCATGTCACCGCCGCGCGGCAGCGGTTCGTGGGCGCGAACGGCCGCCTGAACATGGAGCAGCTGCCCTACGTGGGCGCGGTCGCGACCTACGCGGTCGAACCCAACAGCGCCCAGCCGTCGCTGGTGACCGACTCGGCGTCCTCCGCGACCGCCTGGTCCTCGGGTGTGAAGACCTACAACGCCGCCATCGGCGTGGACGCGTACGGCAAGGCGGTGCCCACGCTCATGGAGCAGGCCAAGCAGGCCGGGTTCGCGACCGGCAATGTCAGCACCGCCGAGATCACCGACGCCACCCCCGCCGCCATGTTCAGCCACTCCCTGCTGCGCGGCTGCCAGGGACCGACCTTCAGCGAATCGAGCTGCCTGCCCAAGCAGGCCGACGGCAGCTACGAGGCGCAGCCAGCCGACAAGATGCTGGTCACCCCGATCGCCGAGCAGATCGCCCGCAACAACACCGCCGATGTCATCTTCGGTGGCGGCCTGGCGCGGTTCGAGCCCGATGACCAGAAGGTCATGCAGGACAACGGCTATCAGGTGCTGGGCAGCATGGGCGATCCGGCGCTGAAGGCGCAGACCGCCGAGAGCCAGAAGGTGGCCACCGCCGCCGATCTGAAGTCGGTGCACGGCAAGAAAGTGATCGGCCTGTTCAACCGCGGGAACCTGACCGTCACCAACGCCAAGAACGCGTTGCCCGACGGCGCCCCGCAGAAGCAGGAGCCGACGCTGGCGGAGATGACCACCAAGGCCATCGATCTGCTCTCGAACAACAAGGGCGGCAAGGGCTTCCTGCTGCAGGTGGAGGGCGCGCTGATCGACAAGCGCTCGCACGCCAACGACGCCGCCCAGACCCTCGACGAGGTCAAGGCCTTCGACGATGCGGTGGCCGCGGCCGTGGACTTCGCCAAGAAGGACGGCCACACCATGGTGATCGTGACCGCCGACCACGAGTGCGCGGGCTTCAACATCATCGAGAAGAACACCTTCACCAACGCCGAGGCCGTCGCGCCGCCGACCAATGTCGATGCCACCAACCCGGCCAACAACAGCAAGCCCGGCCGCGACGGCAAGGACAACGTGAAGGATCCGGCGCGCTCGACCGGGTTCGTCAACGGTGCGGGACAGGCGGATCCGCGCAACTTCGCGCCCGCGACCTTCCGGACCCCGGATGACAAGGCCGACGTGAAAGACGGTTCGCCCGAGGCGAGCCTGTGGCTGACCTACCTGTCGGGCAACCACACCGGCGCGGATGTGCAGATCTACGCGTTCGGTCCGGGCGCGCAGGTGTTCGCGGCCAGCCAGGACAACACCTCGCTGTACACCAAGATGCACAAGGCGCTGCTGCCGTGAGACGTGCGGCCGGTGTCCTGATCGGGGGTCTGATGGCCGTGCTGCTGGTCGTGGGCTGTTCGTCCACGTCCGGCCCCGCGACGACGCCCACGCCCGCGGCGGTATCGATGGCTGCGCCGCGGACCACCGAGGCCCCCGCCGCGGCCGTGTCGGTCGCACCCGGTGAGGTCCGGCTGACGCCCGGGCCGTTCACCGATCGGGTGCAGCTCGGAGGCACTCGCCTCGAAGGGGCCACGGTGCGTGGCACTCTCGCGATCACGAGCGATGTCAGTGACGTGCTGGCTCTCGAGGTGCACGCAGCGTTCTACGACGCGACCGGTCGTCTGGTGGGAACCGGGACCTTCCAGCATGCCGACGAGGAACCCGTTTCGGGCGGTCCGCACATTCCCAGCAATGACGGCATCCCGTTCGCCATCACCTCGGCTCCGGCCGGGACGGCGGTCTCGGCCGCCGTGCTGACGATTCCGGTTCTGGTGAACGAATAAACCTGGGCTACACCGGTTTCCGAGATCCCGCATCCGCACCCCTCGTACGGATGCGGGATCGTGGCCCGGGGTACTACTGGCTGTTTGTTCGCTCCCCGATCACGATCGGTTACAGATTTCACAGGTAGCGAGAATTTTCCCGGCAAACCGGGCATCACGCACGCCCCGTCACCGCCCGGATAGCTGGATGAATGGGCAAATCTGCGGCTATACCGACATTTCCGGCCGCAAGGCCGATGCGAACGGCCGGGATCCCACAGTCGCGGCCCGGTGCCGAGAACCCGGGGTAGATTGTGTGTATCCAGAGGTTACTCGTAAGTAGGAGGCGATGATGCCGGTGCCGGCTGCCGCGGTATTCGAACGGCTGGGTTCGTTCGCGGCCGTGGATTCCACCCAGGAGCACGCGACCCGGGCGATCACCGAGGTGTTCACCGGCGCGACCCTCGGCTCGGTGCCGGTCGGGACCGCCGCCGATGTCAGCGCCGCCTTCGCCAAAGCCCGTGCCGCCCAGGTCGAATGGGCCGCGCGCACGCCCAAGCAGCGGGCCGAGGTGCTGGATCGCTACCGGGCGCTGGTGGTCGAGAACCGCGAATTCCTCATGGACATCATCCAGGCCGAGACCGGTAAGGCGCGGTGGGCGGCCCAGGAAGAGGTCATGGGCCTGATGCTCGCGGCCCGCTACTTCTCCCGCGTAGCACCGCAGCTGCTCGCGCCGCACAGCGTGCCCGGCGCGTTCCCGGTGCTGAACCGGGCCTCGGTGCGCGCGGTGCCCAAGGGCGTGGTCGGCGTGATCGCGCCGTGGAACTACCCGATGCTGCTGTCGGTGGGCGATTCGATTCCCGCGCTGGCGGCCGGAAATGCCGTGGTGGTCAAGCCCGACAGCCAGACCCCGTACTCGTCGCTGGCCAACGCCGAACTGTTCATCCGCGCCGGACTTCCGCGCGATCTCTACGCCGTGGTCCCCGGCCCCGGCACCGTGGTCGGCACCGCCATCGTCGACCAGTGCGACTACCTCATGTTCACCGGTTCCTCCGCCACCGGCCGGACCCTGGCCGAGCAGTGCGGGCGCCGCCTGATCGGCTTCTCCGCGGAACTCGGTGGCAAAAACCCCATGATCGTCACGCGCGGAGCCGATCTCGACAAGGCCGCCAAGGCCGCCGTCCGCGCCTGCTTCTCCAACGCGGGCCAGCTCTGTATCTCCATCGAGCGCATGTACGTCGAGCGCCCGATCGCCGACGAGTTCACCGAGAAGTTCGTCGCCGCGGTGCAGGCCGCCAAACTCGGTGCGGCATACGACTTCTCGACCGACATCGGCAGCCTCATCTCCGAATCCCAGCTGGAGACCGTCACCAAGCACGTGGCCGACGCCGTCTCCAAGGGCGCGAAGGTCCTCACCGGCGGCAACCCCCGCCCCGACCTCGGCCCCCTCTTCTTCGAACCGACCGTCCTCGCCGACGTCACCGATGCCATGGAATGCGGCCGCAACGAAACCTTCGGCCCCCTGGTCTCCATCTATCCGGTCGACTCGGTGGACGAGGCGATCACCCGCGCCAATGACACCGAATACGGCCTCAACGCCAGCGTCTGGGCCTCCAGCAAAGCCGAAGGCGAGCGCATCGCCCAGCAATTGCACGCCGGCACAGTCAATGTCGACGAGGGCTACGCCCCCGCCTGGGGCACCACCGGCGCCCCCATGGGCGGCATGGGCATCTCCGGCGTAGGCCGCCGCCACGGCCCCGACGGCCTCCTCAAATTCACCGAACCCCAATCCATAGTCGTAACCCGCTTCCTCAACCTCGACGCCCCCGCCTTCCTCCCCCAAGACAAATGGCAGGCCCTCCTCATGACCCTCGCCCGCAGCTTCCGCTTCCTCCCCGGCCGCTGAGCCGGGACGACCACCCCTCCGGCGCGCGTACGCACTACCCGCCGGAAGGGAGAACTACAACGACGTCATGTCTGAGTTGATGCGCCAGCCCCGGTGCGGGAGTCGTTCTGCCGCACCGGGACCGCTCACGCAGACTTCCGCAATCCCGATAGCGCACGTATGGCGTCAGCCAGCGAGATCGCATGATCGTGGTCCATCGCGTCGAGCCCGGACTCGAGAAGCTGACGCATCAGCATCGACTGTGTAATGCCACGATTGGTCGCCGCATCCTTGAGTCGCTGATCCAGCTCGGTCGGCATCTTCAGCGACCGCGAGACCATCACTCCCTCAGGGCCGGGAGTCGGCGGGAGTTCGATCTCTTCGTCGCTGTACTCCACCCGCGCGGCTAGGGCCGCCATATCTTCCGGGGTATTAGGCCATTCGTTGGTGTTCATCGCGTCTGCTCCCATTGCCGAAATTCCTCGAGCTGGTCCGATGTCATCTGATGGGCAGCGACTATCTGATAGTCGAAGCCCCCCAGAGGGCGAAGGGTGACGATCAGTGGACGACCACCGTCGGTGCGTGCCCAGATGGATAGGACCCGTAGGCCCGTCACCGGATCCACGCCTCGTCGAGGCCACCGCTGCTGGCCGTAAACGATTTCGAGTACCTCGTGACGCTCGATCCCGGCCATCGCCAGCACAGCGAAAGCGCCGTACCACCATTCGTAGCTCACAGCTTCGATCGTACCCTTCGGGTACCACGCGCGTGGTACCTCGCCGATCCTGGTCGGCAGACCTAAGCGTAGGAGTCGATGGAGAGAGGTTTGTGATGGCGCGGCCGACCCGGAGAAACCGGCCGCGCCACCCTTCTTCATCCGGCCAGTTCGTTGCCTCGCAGCGGAGCGGGAGCCGCTTCCAGCACCGCTGCTTCGGCATCGGTGAACAGGCGTGACCGGATGACGAATCGGACTCCCTCGGGGGCTTCGAGGGAGAAACCACCGCCGCGGCCGGGGACGACGTCGACCGTGAGGTGGGTGTGGCGCCAGTATTCGAACTGGTCGGCGCTCATCCAGAACGCCGTGTCCGGGAAGACGCGACCGAGGAGCACATCGGCCGCGCCCACCCGGAACTCGCCGAGGGGGTAACACATCGGGGAGCTGCCGTCGCAGCAGCCACCCGACTGGTGGAACATCACCGGACCGTGGTGGTCGATCAGCCGTTGCAGCATGTCGCCGGCGGCCTCGGTGATGGTGACTCGGGATACGGAACCTGCTTTCATCACGCTCCTCGCAGACTGTTCGGCTCGTCTGTCTTGCTTGTGCCCAACGCAGGACAGTGGTTGCCGGTCAGAAGAATCCGAGCTTCTGCGCCGAGTAGGAGACGAGCAGGTTCTTGGTCTGCTGGTAGTGGTCCAACATCATGGAGTGGTTCTCGCGGCCGATACCGGACTTCTTGTAGCCGCCGAAAGCCGCGTGCGCCGGATAGGCGTGGAAGCAGTTGGTCCACACCCGCCCGGCCTTGATGGCCCGGCCCATCCGATACGCGGTGTTCCCGTCGCGGCTCCAGACGCCCGCACCCAGGCCGTAGAGGGTGTCGTTGGCGATGGTGACCGCCTCGACCTCATTGTCGAAGCGGGTCACCGCTACCACCGGACCGAAGATCTCCTCCTGGAAGATCCGCATGTCATTGCGGCCCTCGAAGATGGTCGGCTCGATGTAGTACCCATTGGGGAAGCCCTCCACCTTGCGCATCTCACCGCCGCTGAGCACCTTCGCGCCCTCTTTGCGGCCGATATCGATGTAGGAGAGGATCTTTTCGTACTGGTCATTACTGGCCTGCGCGCCGATCATGGTCGAATCATCGAGCGGGTTGCCGCCCTTGATCGCCTTGGTGCGTTCGATGCAGCGGGCCATGAACTCGTCATAGATCGACGAATGGATCAGCGCCCGCGACGGACAGGTACAGACCTCGCCCTGATTGAGCGCGAACATCACGAAGCCCTCGACCGCCTTGTCCAGGAAGTCGTCATCGGCGGCCAGCACATCCGGGAAGAAGATGTTCGGGCTCTTGCCGCCCAGCTCCAGCGTGACCGGAATGATGTTCTCACTGGCGTACTGCATGATCAGGCGGCCCGTGGTGGTCTCGCCGGTGAACGCGACCTTGGCCACCCGCGGGCTCGACGCCAGCGGTTTGCCCGCCTCCACGCCGAATCCGTTGACCACGTTGACGACTCCGGGCGGCAGCAGATCGGCGATGAGCTCGATGACCAGCAGCAGCGAGGCCGGGGTCTGCTCGGCGGGTTTGATCACCACGCAGTTGCCCGCGGCCAGCGCGGGCGCCAGCTTCCAGGCGGCCATGAGGATCGGGAAGTTCCACGGAATGATCTGCCCGACAACGCCGAGCGGCTCGTGGAAGTGGTAGGCGACGGTGTCGGCGTCGATCTGGGAGATCGTGCCCTCCTGTGCGCGGATCGCCCCCGCGAAGTAGCGGAAGTGGTCGACCGTCAAAGGCAGGTCGGCGGCGAGGGTTTCACGGACCGGCTTACCGTTCTCCCACGTCTCGGCGACGGCGAGCTTCTCCAGGTTCGCCTCGATCCGGTCGGCGATCTTGTTGAGGATGTTGGCACGATCCGTCACCGAGGTGGCACCCCAGGCGTCCGCCGCCCGGTGCGCGGCCTCCAGCGCCATATCGATGTCCGCGGAACCCGAACGCGCCACCTCGCAGAACGTTTCACCGTCGATCGGCGAGGGATTGTCGAAGTATCTGCCCTCGATCGGCGCTTTCCAGTCACCCCCGATGAAGTTGTCATAGCGGCGGTCGAAGCTGACGATGCTCCCGTCGGTGCCGGGTTTTGCGTAGATCATGGCGCGGCTCCCTGATCGCATATCTGCGGTGACGGGGGTCACTATGAACCGCGAAGGTTGGCGGGAGGTTGGCGTCCGGTTGGCGAAACGTTGCTGAGTCACTGACTCCGGTTGCCGGGCGGTGACCTGCGAATTCATCTGTGGTTACGGACAATTCGGGCGAAGACTCGCTGTGCATGACACGGCATGCAAGTCTGCACGCGATGCGCCGACCAGTCAGGCATGCAGTGCCGTGTGCAACCGGGCGGTTGCCAGCGCGCGGCGGCTGTCGCCGTGGGGGAGCAGGCGCAGGGCATGCTCGTGGATCTCGATATCGTCGGGGCAGCGCTGGCCGAAGCGCAGGGCGTGCTCGGGATTGCGGTCCGCCAGCACGGCGGTGCGTAGACAGACGTCGAGATGCTCGCGCCACTGCACGATGCCCGGAACATCCGAATCCGGCAGCAGCGGACCGCGATACAACCGCACCGCCGTCGTGAGGTCGCCGCCCTCGAGCGCGGCCAGCAGTTCGACCGCGTCGCAGGCGAGGGGTTCGGTGAGCATGTAGCGGCGGTCGGCGATCTGGCCGTCGGTGGCGGCGCGCAGCCGGGAGACGTCGGCCTTGAGGGTGCTCGACGACACCGACCGGTCGCCATAGACGGCCTCGTGCAAGCGATCCGGCGTGAAGCCCTCCGGCTCCAGCGCGAGCAGTGTCAGGATCTCGAGCTGCCGCGGGCGCATCGACACCTGCTTGCCCGCCTTGTACAGGCGCGGCACGCCCAGCGATTCCAGCCGGGTGTTGCCCGCGGGGCGGGTCTGTTCGCTGTGCACTCGGGCTTCGATGGCAGTCACCAGGGCTCGGACCGTCGTGAGGATGAGTGGATGTGAGCGATCCCAATAGGTCGATAGATCCAGGACACCCAGCTGGCGGCCGTCGGCGGCGCGAATGGGCGCGCAGTAGCAGACCCAGCCGTGCAGGGCCTCCACCAGATGCTCGGCGGCCCAGACCTGTTCGGGCCGGCCGCTGTGCAGCGCGAGCGCCACGCCGCTGGTGCCCATGTACGGCTCGTCCCAGCAGCCGCCGGGCGCGAGATTGACAGTCTCGGCCCGTCGACGTACCGACCGGTCGCCACAGCTGAACAGCACGGTCCCGGTGTCATCGGTGACGACCGCGACCAGCCCCGAATCCGCCGCCAGCGCTCGCAGTTCGCCGGCCATCTCGGTGATCGGCGTGCGCAGCGGCGATTCGGCCCAGCGCGAACTGAATTCGTCCCGGTCGGTGGCGGGCGCGACGGCGCGGGCCGGATCCACGGTGCGCAGCGACCGCTCCCAGGACTCCACGACCTCGTGGCGCAGCACCACATCGGTGCTCGGCGGCGGCTGGCCGGACCCTGATGTCCAACGCGCCCACGCCTTTTCCAACTCCGCACGCTGATGCGCCGGGGCGGGCAGCTGTGTCATGGCGCAAACTCCTCGCGGTGCGTCCGGACCGGGCGATATCCCATGATGGCGCGCGGTTACGCCGCACGGGCGGCATTCGCCGCACTCCGTGCAGTAATTCATCGGGTGCGGCTTCGCAGCCTTCGCCGCGCCCGATGGGGTGCCCTCGTCCCGCCCGCCTCGGCGGCTGCCCGACTCCGGATTTCACTGGTAGACAAGATCTATGGTCCTCCCTTTCCGCTTCGGCGTGAACCTAACGGCCCCGTCCTCCCGTACCGATTGGATCGAGAAGTGCCGTCGTGCCGAGGCTCTCGGCTATGACGTCATCGGCGTGCCCGATCATCTCGGCCTGCCCGCGCCGTTTCCGGCGCTCATGTTGGCCGCCGATGTCACCGAGCGGCCGCGGTTGAACACCTTCGTGCTGAACACGCCCTTCTACAATCCGGTGCTGCTGGCCCGGGACGTGGCCGGGCTCGATCAGCTCACCGATGGGCGCGTGGAGCTGGGGCTCGGGTCCGGGTATGTGCAGGCCGAATTCGAGGCCGCCGGAATGCCGTTCCCGTCCGCGGGGCAACGGGTCGCCCATTTGGAGCAGACCGTTACCACCCTGCGGCGGCTGTTCGCCGATCCCGAATACAAACCGCGTCCGGTTCAACCCGACGGGCCGCCGCTGCTCATCGCGGGTTGGGGTGAGCGGGCGCTGCGGCTGGCCGCCGACCATGCCGACATCATCGCCTTCACCGGCGCCAGTGCCGCCGACAGCGGCAAACTGACCCTGGCCGATGCGGACGCTACCGAGAAGAAGACCGCCTACGTGCGCGAACTGCTCGGAAACCGGGCCGGCAGTGTCGAATTCAATCTCCTCGTCCAGGGCATCGCGGCGCCCGAGGAGCGCGAGGCCACCCTGGCCTACCTGACCGAGCACCTGCCGTTCGGCTTCACCGGCGCGGTCGAGGATCTGCCCGTCATCCTGCTGGGCACCGCCGCGCAGATGGCCGACGCGCTGCGCGAGCGTCGGGAACGCTTCGGGTTCAACTACATCACCGTGCTCGAACACAATATGGGCAAACTCGCCCCGCTCATCGAGCTCTTGAAGGGCGAGTGATCGTTCCGGTTTGAGGTCGCGGCGGCGAGGCATTACCTCGGCACAGAGCGGACTCGACCAGGAGGATCGAATGTCGAGCACAGCATGGGTCGTCGTGATCATCATCGCGGTGGTGGTCGTGGTGCTGCTGATTGTCATGGCGGCATTGCGGCCGCGCACACGCAGCAAGAGGCTGCGGGAGCGTTTCGGCCCCGAATACGACCGGACCGTCCAGGAGGCGCAGAACCGCAAGGTCGCCGAGCAGGAGCTGACCGAGCGCGAAAAGCGCCACGACCAACTCGAATTGCGCGAACTGTCGCCGGACGAGAAGCACCGCTACGAGGCGGCGTGGACGCACATCCAGGAGCAGTTCATCGATGATCCGAGCGGCGCGCTCGACGCCGCGGACCGGTTGGTCAACCAGGCGATGACCGATCGCGGCTATCCGCGCGACAGCTACGACCAGCAGCTGGCGGATCTTTCGGTGGAGCATGCCCGCCCGCTGGGCCGGTACCGCAGCGCGCACGACATCGCGGCCCGGGCCGAACGCGGCGCGGTCTCGACCGAGGACATGCGCACGGCCATCGTGCACTATCGCGAACTGTTCGCCGACCTACTCGACGGCGGCCACCCCGACACCGCCCAACCCCACCACTGAACGACAGTCCCCACCATCGAGGTACCGCCATGAGCAAGGAACCCAACCCGCGCAACGAAATCCAGCCCGGCCCGCCGACCCACGAGAATGAGCTCACCCGCGACGAACAGGGGTACTTCGACCCCCGGACCGGCATGGAGCAGCAACAGAGCGCCACCGACCGGCCGTACGCCGACCCCGCCGCACGGCAACACCACCCCGGGGGCGATCCGGTGTTCGGCGCCGCGGATCCAGTACCGCGACAACAGCAGCACGGCGGACAACAGCAGCACGGTGGACGGCTGTTCGCCGACGGCGAGCCCGGGCGGGCGCAGCATCCCGGAAACGGCCATACGCAAGCCGATTCCGGATCCGCGCGGCTGCGCGAACAGTGGCGCGAGGTGCAGACGCAGTTCGTCGATGATCCGAAGGACGCCGTGACGCGGGCGGACGCGCTGGTGGCCGATGCGCTGCAGCAGCTCACCGATCGCTGCTCGCGGCGGCGCGAGGAGCTCGAAAGCCGGTGGGCGCGCGGCGATGCCGCCGACACCGAGGAGATGCGCCAGGCGCTGCGCGGCTACCGCGAGCTGTTCGATCAGCTCTTGGGGACGGCGTCGGGCGCGACGAACATGTAGCTCTTCTCCTCCACGCGCTGCTGGATGCGCCATTCGCCCTGCACGCGGACGAAGGTGTCGTGGTACCAGAGTCCGCACAGCATGAGCTGGCGGGTGCCGTCGGCGTGGGTGACCATCATGGGGTTGTGGCACATGGTGCGCGCCGTGGCATGGTCACCCTCCACGCGGATGGAGGAATTGCTGATCAGATGTTGGAAGGCGGAGAAATTCGGCATGACGGCGGCGAGGAATTTCTTGGTGGATTCCAGGTCGCCGGCCGGACCGCCCATGGCGGTGTAGTCGATGTGGGCGTCGGGGGTGAAGAGTTCGTCCAGCAGCTCCCACTGGTGGGTGTCCACGGCGTGGGAATAGCGGACCATGAGGTCCTCGATTTCCAGGCGGTCCGAAATCTCCTGCAGGGACAGCATGGTGCCTCCGAGTCGTGCCGATAACTGTTCAGGGACGGTGGGCCAGCGTACGGCGAGGCGAGCGTTGATCTTGCGTTTTCCGAAAGATACGGGGATGCAATAGATCTCGTTCAGACCGGTCCTGTCATTGTCGGGCCGGAGAACGGGGCGGCAGCAGCAGCGCCGCCAGCAGCCAGCCCAGCAGGGCCGCGACAACCGGTGCGCCGGTCCACAACTCGACGACGCCGGGCAGCGCGCCGATTCGCCAGGAGGCCACGGCGAAGTACAACGCCCAGGTCAGCAGCGGGGCCAGGGCGGCGAAGACCTGATACATGGCGCGGCGGTCGCCGCTCGGGCGCAGCAGTGCCAGCAGCAGATCGACCAGGACCGCCGCGGCCACGAAGGTCCAGAGAATGGTGCTGTTGCGCAGGGACGACTCGGCTCCGGACAGGATCACGGTGGGCACCATCGCCAATAGCGCCGCGCCGAAGGGTAGTCGCCAGCGCCGAGCCAGATACAACAGCGGGATGATCAAGACCAGATTGGTGATCACCAGATCCGAGGCCTGCAGATCCACCAGCGGGAAATCGGTCGAGGAGAAGACGCCGACGATGTATCCGGAAGTCCGAACCGCGGCATTGCCGTAGCCGAGAAACAGCATGACCAGCGCCGCGGCCAGCCCGGCCGCCAGCAGTGCGGGCCACAACATCCGAAAAGGCGGTGCCGCGGGCAGATCCGGCCGTGCGAGCGCCGACCGCACCGGCGAGGTCACGATGATGAACATCGAGGCCGCCAACCCCAGATGGCTCGGGCTGAACAGGATATTGATCGTCTCCTCGATCCCGAAGACGAGGTGCCAGGTCATATCCGCGAGCCCGGAGACCGTGAAGACCATCAGCGCGATCACCGTCGCGCGATATCCCGTGGGCACCGCCGCGAATCCCCGGAGACCGGCCCGCAGATTCCGCCCCACCAGCCACAGCACCCAGACCGCGGTGGCGAGGAACCCGCCGTAGAAGGCCGCATGCCAAGGGGTGAAGAACGATTCCAGCTCGGGCACATTCGAATGCGCCCAGGCGTCGGTCATCAATCCGCCGATCAGCCAGGCCGACGTCGCGGCCGTCACCGCATCCTGTCCGGGTGTGGTCGCGGGCCCCGGCTGTCTCGGATCCCCCACGGCCGCAAGAATTCTGGAACCGAATGTCCGCGTGCTCACGAGCTCACCGTACCCAGCTCAGGCGGTGTGTTCGCCGATCCGGTAATCCTTGGCAGCAATGGTCCGTGCCACCTTCTGCGGTGCGCCGCCGATGAGTCCGCGCCACGGCAGGTAGGGCAACAGCTTCACGTTCAAGTTGCGGAACGCGATCATCGCCTTGCTGTTCGGCGCGTACCAGCCGCCCACACCCTCGGCGAACTTCTGGCAGGCGTCGACCATGGGCCGCATCTCCGCGTCGTAGCGGGCGAAGGCGACGGTGTAATCGCCCGCGGCGGCGGCCAATTCACCGGCCAGCACATACGCGCCGACGAGTGAGAGATCCGCGCCCTGCCCCGAGAGCGGCGAGGCGCAGTATCCGGCGTCGCCTACCAGGGCTACCCGGCCCTTGGACCAGCTGTCCATGCGGACCTGAGCCATCGCGTCGAAGTAGAAGTCCGGGGATTCGGGCAGCGCCGCGAGCAGTCGCGGCACCTCCCAGCCCTGTCCGGCGAAGGTCTCGCTGAGGATGCGGCGCTGAGCGTCGGTGTCGCGGTAGTCGTAGTCGAGCGGATCGGAGGCCCACGCGAAGATGGCCTTGGCCTCGGTGTTGTCGCGGGCGCTGTAGCTGCCGGCGATCTTGCCCGGGGTGTTGTAGTCCAGCTCCCAGTGGTCGAGGTCCAGCAGGTTCGGGGTCGTGAAAATCGAGATGTAGTAACCCATGTGGTGGACGAAGTCCGCTTCGGGCCCGAAAACCAGCTTCCGCGTGTGGGAGTGGACGCCGTCCGCGCCGATCACGAGATCGAAGGTGCGGGCGGGGGAGTGCTCGAAGGTGACGTGGACGCCGTGCTCGTCCTCGCGCAGGTCCGCGATGGAGTCGCCGAACAGGTACTCGACGTCTTCGCGGGTGGCCTCGTAGAGCACCTCGGCCAAGTCGCCGCGCTGAATCTCGGTGTCGCCGTTGGCCCCGACGCCATTGAACTCCTCGCTGGAGATGGTGGCGCGGGCCTTGCCGTTCGCGTCGACGTAGGAGGTGCCGCGCTTGCCGGTGCTACGGGCGTGCACCGCGTCGAGTAGGCCCATGCGCCGCACCACCTCGGTGGCCGTGCCGAGCACGTCGATGGCCTGGCCGCCGGGCCGCAGGGTGGGGGACTTCTCGACGATCGTCGGGTTGAAGCCATAGCGCTTCAGCCAGAAGGCGAGGGCGGGACCCGCGATGCTCGCGCCGGAGATCAGGACGTTCTTGGAGCTCATCTGCTGCATGTCCCAAACCATAGAACCGTGTTGGGCAAATGCGCAAGACATTTGTCTTAGGCGAATGCGCTAGAGTGTGAGCCATGGGAAATCGAGAGGATCTGCTCGCCGGCGCCCGAGAGTGCCTGTTCGACAAGGGCTATGCCCGCACCACCGTGCGCGATATCGCCACCGCGTCCGGGGTGAGCATGGCGGCCATCGGCTATCACTTCGGGTCCAAGGAGGCGCTGCTCACCGCCGCCCTCGCCGAGGCCACCCGGGAGTGGGGCGATGAACTCGGCAGTGCGCTGGGCGATGCCGCGGACGCGGATCCGGATCCATTGCGGCGCTTCGCCTCCCACTGGGACGCGGTGCGCGAGTCGGTCACCACCCACCGCGGGCTCTGGGCGGCCACCTTCGACGCGCTCTCGCATCCGGAGACGCGCGCACAGCTCGCCGCGACCACCGACGAATCCCGCACGGGGCTGGCCCGGTTGTTCGCCGGGACCGAGGACGAGGATGCGGGCCGGACGGTCGGCGCGCTCTACCAGGCGCTGCTCATCGGTGTTGCGGCGCAATCGCTGATCGATCCCGACACCGCGCCCACCGGTGCCGATCTCGCGGAGGGACTGCGGCGGATCACCGCCTCGACTCCGGCTCGAGGAGCGACTCCGGCTTAAGGTTGGGGTCGTGCCCAGCATCGTCTTGGATCGGGTGAGCCTCGGACACGGGTCCGCCTCGATATTGAGCGAGGTCGACGCGACCTTCGCCGCGGGGCGGTGCACGGCCGTGGTGGGTCCGAGCGGGGCGGGCAAGACGACCTTGCTGCGACTGCTGAATCGGTTCGGGGAGCCGGACTCCGGGCGAGTGCTGCTGGATGACACGCCGCTGGTCGAGTTGGATGTGCTGGAGTTGCGGCGGCGGGTGGGGCTGGTGCCGCAACGGCCGGTACTGCTCACCGACACGGTGGGCGAGGACGTCCGGGTCGGGCGCGACCTGAGCGCGGATCGGGTCGAGGAATTGCTCGCGGCGGTCGGATTGCCAGGCGGGTTCGCGGCACGGCGGTGCGCCGAGTTGTCCGGCGGTGAGGCGCAACGGGTTTGCCTGGCGCGGGCGCTGGCCGTGCAGCCCGAGGTACTGCTGCTCGACGAGCCGACCTCCGCACTGGACGGGGCCTCGGCACTCGCGATCGCGGAGCTGATTCGCGCGCATGTGGGATCGGGCGGCAGTGTGGTGCTGGTCAGCCATGACCCCGGATTCGTGGCCGAGGTATCCGATGAGGTGTGGACGCTGACCGACGGCAGGCTGACACGCGGCGCGGAAGCGGGGAACCAGTCATGACCGAGGGCCTTTCGGTGCCGGACTGGACCGGTGTCGGCGCATCGCTGCTGCTGGTCGCCCTGGCGGCGGCGATCGCCTATCGGCAGCGGCTGAATCTGACGCGGGAGTTGCTGATCGCGGCCGCGCGGGCCGGGGTGCAGCTCATCGCCGTCGGCGCGATCCTGCTGATCCTGTTCCGCCACACCGGGTTACCCGGCGCGCTGGGCTGGGTGGTCCTCATGATCGTCATCGCCGGACAGGTGGCGGGACGACGGGGTTCGGGACTGCCGCACGCGGTCCGTTCGGCGACCATCGGCGTGGCGTTCGGCTCGTCGATCACCCTGGGGTCACTGATCGTGCTGGGCATCATCTCCACGCAGGCACGCGTGGTCGTACCGGTGGGCGGCATGATCGTGTCCTCCGCCATGCAGGCGACCGGAATCGCCTTGCGACGCTTGGTCGAGGATGCCCGGCGCGCCCGCGACGCCGTGGAAGCGCGGCTGGCGCTGGGGCTTTCGGCGCATCGGGCATTCCTGCCGAACCAGCGCTCGGCGCTGCGGACCGCGCTCATTCCGGCCATCGATTCGACCAAGGTGGTCGGCCTGATCAGTCTGCCGGGTGCGATGACGGGTTTGATTCTGGCGGGCGTGGATCCGCTCACGGCCATCCGCTATCAGATCGTGGTGATGTACATGCTGCTCGCCGCGACCACCCTGGCGGCGCTGGCCGCGACCCGCGTGGCCGAACGGACCCTCTTCGATGACGCGCAACGGCTTGTGGCACTGGCTGATTGATCCCCCGGGTGCCAGCGGGCTGACAGTGTGTGCCGGTTCGAGATTACCCCTGTGTCGTTGCTCGATTGCCGCCCGCCCAGCCCGCAGAATCCTAATGAGTGGGATTTCAGATGCGAGTGCAAGCGTCCGAAATGCCGTTATCGTTACGATGTCTCGATAAAATGGTTGGGGGATAGGTAGTTTCGTATGGAAGCACTCGAATTCTTCATGCCGTTCGACGCCGCCGGAGTCAACCCGGCGGAATCCCAAGCCGAAGCCGGCATGTGGTCCTGGCTGGAGGCCTACGATCTGGTGCCCACCGAGCTCACCCGCCGCCGGATGCAGCGTACCCGACCGGCCCGCATGTACGCGCTGTGGTGCCCGCGCGCCGAGGTCGAGGAGCTCACATTGTTGAGCCAGTACACCGCCTGGGCTTTCATTGTGGATGACCAGTTCGATATCGAGATACCCGATCCCCGGCGGTGTTTGGACGCGATTACCGCCATTGAATCCGTACTGGACGGTACCGCAACACCTTCCGGGGTGCTGTCGGTGGCGTTCGCCGACCTTTGGGAGCGGCTGTGCCACGGCCGTTCGACGACGTGGCGCGAAAGTGTGCGCGGTGAGATCCGCGCGTGGCTGTGGACCTACTACGCGGAGAGCGTGGGACGGCTCTCGGGCAATCTGCCCGATCTCGAGACCTACCGCGCGCATCGACGAGACGGGGTGGCGCTGTTCGTATTTCTGGATATCAGTGAGCGGGCCGAGGGCGTCGATCTGACCGCGGCGGCCCGGCATCTGCCCGCTATGCGCGGTCTGCGCGAGGCGGCCGTCGAGCATATGGGTCTGTTCAACGATGTGCTCTCCGTCGCCTCGGACGAGGCCTCCGGCTATCTGTACAATTCGGTGCTGTTGGCTCAGTATCACTACGGGCACAGTCGAGTTCAGGCTCAGCAACTGGTCAATGAGATGCTTTCCGACTGTGTGCAGCGCATGCTCGATGCGGTCGAGCGGCTGCCGACCGAGTTGCGCGATGCCGGCATCACCGGCGGCGAGCGCGCGGACACCCTGGCCATGGCCCGGAATTACACCGTCTACGTGCGCGCCAACCACGATTACCACTATCAGGCGGCCCGCTACATGAGCGCACCAGCGGAAGCGCTCGAACACGGTCTGCCGTTGACCTGACTACGAGACCCGCCGCCGTTGCCGAACTGGAATCCGCAGGCAACCCCCAGGTTTCGGGTTGTGATGGGACTATGAGCTTCTTCTAAGCATGGCTGCCCAGCTGCCTTCCGGGTGGCTGCGGTATCCGTGTCCGAGAGAGCGGGGCCGATTATGCGAGCGTCGAAACCGATCAAATTCACCATGGGACAGCACCTCGAGGGCAAGCGCCGGTGGGGATTGTCCCGCCCGGCCGCGACCGCCCTCGCCGGTCATGACGAAATCCGTGTGCGCGCCGCCGAATCCCTATCCCGCCCGCTCGACGGGCCGACCGAACGAAGAGCCCGGAGACGTTTGACCGAGGCCCGGGTCGCGATCGATCCGGTGCTGCGGTCCGCGGTCGGTTCCCTGGCCGAGCCGCTGGACCGGATGGCCGGGTACCACTTCGGATGGTGTGATCCCGACGGTGTCGATGTGCAAGGCGTGCAGGGCAAGGCATTGCGGCCCGCGCTGACCTTCGCCGCGGCCCGGGCTTGCGGGGGCGGTATCGAGGAGGCGGTGTATGCCGCCGCGGCCGTCGAACTGCTGCACAACTTCTCGCTCGTGCACGACGATGTCATGGATACCGATCCGTTCCGCCACGGTCGGCCGACGGTCTGGCGGATCTGGGGCGAAACCAGCGCGACTCTGCTCGGCGATGCGCTGCAGGCGCTCGCGCTCGGAGTGATGTGCGATGGCGCCCCCGAAACGGTGACCTCCGAAGCGGTCATCCGGCTCTCCCGTGCCACGGTCACGCTCTGCCGCGGGCAGTACGAGGACTGCTCGTTCGAGACCCGGCCGACCGTGACCGTCGACGAATACCTGACCATGGCCGCCGGAAAGACCGGCGCCCTGCTGGGTTGCGCCTGCGCCCTGGGCGCCCTGTGCGCTGGAGCCGATCATCAGGTCGTGTCCGCCATGCACACCTTCGGCACCGAACTAGGTCTGGTCTTCCAGCTGGTCGATGACTTCATCGACATCTGGGGCGATCCGGCGATCACCGGAAAACCGGCCCACAGCGACCTGATTCACCGCAAGCAGTCCTTCCCGGTGGTCTGCGCGCTCGAATCCGAGACGGCCGCGGGGCGCGATCTCGCCCGGCTCTATCACTCCCGCCATCCCATGACGCCGTCCCGGGCGGCCCGTGCGGCGGACATGATCGAACAGGCCGGGGGCCGACAGCGAACGCTGCGTCGTGCCTCGACCGCCTTGGACGCGGCGTTCGCGGCACTGCCGGACGATTACGCCTCCGCGGATCTGACGGCTTTGGCGCAGCTCGTCGCCTATCGCGATCACTGAGAGGACCTAAAAGCAAAGTACCTGTAACCGGCGGTTACAGGTACTTTGGCTTTTCGGAAATATCCTGGTGAGGTAGCCAGACTCTATCAAAGCCTCCTGATGCGTGCCATCCAGGCGGGAACATCCACGAGATCCGGGGGAGTGGCGCCTCGGACCGGTGGTTGACCGCCGACCAGAGCGGTCTCACGGCCTCGGTACCGAGTGGCGTCGAGGCGCTCCAATTCCCAACCACCGCCGAAGGATTCGCGGATCACCGTGTCGCTGATGCGAGGACCGAAGCCGGGTTCGACATCGGAGAGGGCCAGGAGGTGGAGCACGCCGCCGGGCTTGCAGACCGCGTGCAGGCTGCGGACGTAGGCGGCTCGGGCCTCGGGTTCGGTGCCGAACACGTGGAAGAGGGCGCTGTCGACGACGGTGTCGTAGGCGGCCACGAAGTCCGGGTTGTCGGCGAGGGTCAGGGCGTCCTCGACCTGGAGGCGAACGTCCGGAACGCCGTGAGCTTCGGCATTGGCCCTGGCATATTCGATGGCGCTGGGGGAGAAGTCGATGCCGAGGATGTCGTAGCCGAGACTGGTCAGCAGGATGGTGTGTTCGCCTGCGCCACAGCCCGGTTCCAGGACGCGTCCCTGGATCTCGCCCGCGCGTTCGAGTGCCACGATCGCGGGCTGGGGTTCGCCGATCACCCAGGGCGCGGTGTCTTCGTCGTAGACGGTGTTCCAGAATTCTGCCGGTCTTGTCATGATTCCACCGTGCAACCTCGAGCCCACTCGAGGTCAATCCCTCGATAGGTGTCAACCCCGGCAGGCGCAGCATTGACAATGTGGGCATGCCCAAGCCTTGTCTGCTGTTGCAGCTGCGACCCGAGCAAGCGGCCTCCGATCAGGAGTATGAAGCCATCCTCGACGCGGGCGGGCTCGCGGCCGCGGACGTGGAGCGCGTCGAGATGAATCATGGGATGCCGGATGTGGAACTCGACGATTACTGGGGAGTCATCGTCGGCGGCGGACCCAGCAACCTCAGCTATCCCGAATCCAAGAAGTACGACTATCAGAAGGTGTTCGAGCCGAAGCTGAAGAAGCTGCTGCTCGAGGTCGTGCGGCGGGACTTTCCGTACCTTGGCGCGTGCTACGGGCTGAGCATGCTTTCCGATGCGTTGGGTGGGCGGGTCAGTACCGAGCGTTACGCCGAGACCGCTGGCGCGACGACGATCGAGCTCACCGAGAATGCCGTGAAAGATCCTCTGCTGCATGGCCTTCCGGAAACGTTCCGAGCGTTCGTGGGGCACAAGGAGTCCTGTCAGGATGTGCCACCGGGGGCTGTTCTGCTGGCCCGGTCCGAAGGTTGTCCGGTTCAAGGGATCCGGGTTGGGGAGAACGTGTACGGGACCCAGTTCCACCCGGAGCTCGATGGCCACGGGCTGGCTCTGCGTATCGAAATCTACAGGCACGAAGGGTATTTCGATCCCAGTGAGGCCGATTCACTGACCGAGCTCGGGCATCGGGAGCACATCACTGTGCCGCAGGAGATCCTGCGTCGCTTCGTCACTCGGTACCAGAGTTAGAAAGAACAAGAGACAAAAGAAGAAAAGGAACAAAGACAAAAGACGCCTGGAGAAGGGAGAGGAGGTGGCTGGGTTCGCGGCCTCGGCTGCGGTACCAGCCACCTCACGGCTCGGCCGCGCAGCGGCCCGGCGCGGGAGAAGAAAAGAAACCCTGTGGAGTTGTCAAAGGCCTTGTTCTGTTGTCTCGAGAAGGTGATCCGTGCAGTCCGTGGGCCGGGATCGGCGGGTGCGGCTCCCGGCTCGGCGTCAGCCCAAGTGCGGTAGGGCAGGCGAAGCAACCACACTTCCCCGTCCCTGCGCACACCAGACGTAGACGGGCAGCCGGGCCTCACGCAGCCGTTGAACCCCACTCCCGGCAACTGGCTTCCACCGCAGAGGCGACCCGCTGCCCGGCGTGATGCTTCTCGTTAACTCGAGCAATACCACTGGGGTCCAACGCCTTCGGAGCGATCCAGCCGACCCGCCCGCGATGCGGGGAATCCTTGCCCAACATCTTCGTCTTCCAGCCGTTCACGCTGTCGTTCACGAGTGCGTGGTGGTGATCGCAGACCAGGGCCAGGTTGTCCAGATCCGTCGGGCCACCCTTCACCCAATCGGTCACATGATGCGCGGCACACATATCCGCCGGAGCATCACAGCCCGGGAAGGTGCAGCCCCGATCACGCGCGAGCAATCCCCACCGCTGCCCCGAGGAGGCGATGCGCTGCCCGTAGGCGAGGTAGAGCGGAATCCCCTTGTCGTCGTTCACGATCAGCACCGGACGGGTACCGCCCGCCATCTTGAGGGCTTCGTTGATCGACATCTGGACGCCGGAGGCGGTCGTCGCAAGACCCGAACCCCGCTCCAAATCCGCCAGGTTCATCTGCAGGGTCACCTGCACCGGCATACCGCGATGCGAGCCGAGCTTGCGCAAATCCAAATCGGGCTGCAACAAGGCGATGAACGCGTCGTGCACCCGCTGCCCGGCATCACGACGATCGCGGCGCGCGGCCGCCTCCAACACCGTGGAGTCGATGAGGGCGTCGGAGACCTGCGGGCTGTCGGCGTCCTCGTGGTTGCACATCCCGGGCGCGCGTACTTGGCCAGGAACGCATCCAACAGAGCGCGCAGCTGCGGAGTGAGCCAGCCCTCGATCCACGACATTCCATCGATCCCGGGACGGCCGACCTTGATCCCGCGACGGCGGTGACGGTCCGCGTCGCTGACCACCGTGCCTTCCGGATCCAGACGGGCCAGGATTTCGCGGCCCATGCGCGGCAGGTCATCGGGCCAGCCCTCGCAGCAGTAGTTCACCAGAATCTGCTCGGTCTCGGCACGGGTTTCCACCGGCACATCAGCGGGCAGATGATTCATCACCTCGACGATGTTGCGGACATGATCCCGCGAGATGTCGCCCGCCTCATACGCTTCGGCGGTGACCTCCAGCACCGGGGGTGCGAGTTGCCCGTCGGCCTGGTGGAATTCCCCCACCTGCGATGCGATCTTGATGCGGGTCGACGCGTCGTGACGGGTCAAATGCAGGGTGTGACGCAGGAACGCCACCGGCGAACCCGCACCGCTGGATTCGGGCAGGCCACGATCAGTGGCCTCGATGATCAGCTTCGACCCCAGCGCCGAGAGCTGGCGCTGGCAGGTTTCCACGCGCTGCATCACCGCCACCACGTCGTCGCCGGACAGTGAGGTCAGGTCGCCGTACTGCACGCGGTCGGTGCAGTTGCGTACCGCGGCTTCCAGTTCGGTCAGTCCGCAGTCCTCGAGTATCTCCCCTTTCGAACCCATGTGCTAATTCTACGCCTCAAACGATCACCAAGGAAGCCGAATTCCATTGTGATACAACGTCTTTCAGACTTGATCATGGGTCAGATAAGCCGGGCGGAAAGGGTTGTCGCGGCGGCTGTTACGGCCGCACCGAAGGTCGGTTCGGAGTCCGAAGTAAGCCGGGCAATGGGGAGGTTGACACTGAGGCTCGCGATCGGGTGTCCATCGGAAGTGAGGACCGCTGCGGCTACGGCGCCTACGTCCGAGCGCCATTCGCCGCGGTTGACCGCAAAGCCTTGGGCTCGAATGCGATTCAGCTCGGCGCGGAGTTCTTCAGGGTCGGTGATGGTGGTGTCGGTGTAGCGGGGAAGGTCGTCGCGGAGCAGCGGCCGGAGGGCTTCGGCAGGCGAGAAGGCCAGGACCGCTTTGCCGTTGGCGGAGGCGTGCATAGGGAGGGCGTGCCCCAGGGCCATGGAGGTGCGGACCGGTTTGTCGGTCTCCAGGCGTTCGATGAGGACCATCTTGCCGTTTTCCGGGATCGTCAAGTGGACGGTCTCGCCGGTGTGGCGACGCAGATCCTCCAGGATCGGGAGGGCGGTGCCGCGCAGGCCCCGGTCGCCGCCCGCACTGCCGCCCACCGCAAGCGCTTTCGTCGTGATGACCCAGCGGGTGACCTCCCCGGCCGCCGGGCGGATCCAGCCGGCGGTGTCGAGGGTGACGAGGGCGCGCTGCACCGTGCTCTTGGGCAGGTCGAGGACTCGGGCCAGCTCGCCCACTCCGATGGGCTGACGCGCGGCTACTTCCTCGAGAACTCGCAAGGTGTTCAAGACATTTCGCAAGGTATTGACTCCTTCATCACGCATCCCTACCCTTGCTGCACCTTTTCACGGCACAGTGTGCCATATCACGGCACAGGACGGAAGTTCCCGCTATGACAGCCCATAGTGGACGCCATTTCCTGCAAATTCCCGGCCCCACCAATGTCCCCGATCGGATACTGCGGGCCATCGCACAACCGACCATTGATCATCGCGGGCCTGAATTCGCCGATCTCGCAAAAGATTTGCTGCAGCGACTACGGCCGGTGTTCGGAACCACCGGGCCGGTGATCATTTATCCGTCCTCCGGCACCGCCGCTTGGGAAGCGGCGCTGGTGAATACGTTGTCGCCCGGCGATCGCGTACTCGGCTTCGAGACCGGCCATTTCGCCACCCTGTGGCGGGAGATGGCCGAACGACTGGGACTCGAGGTGGAATTCGTGCAGGGGGATTGGCGGCACGGTGCGGATCCGGCCGCCGTCGCCGAGATCCTGTCCGCCGATACCGCGCACCGCATTTCGGCGGTCATGGTGGTGCACAACGAGACCTCGACCGGCGTCACCAGTCGGATTCCGGAGATCCGCGCGGCCATCGACGAGGCCGACCATCCCGCCCTGCTGCTGGTCGACACGATTTCCTCCCTCGGCTCCATCGAATACCGGCACGAGGCCTGGGGTGTCGACGTGACCGTCGGCTGCTCGCAGAAGGGGCTGATGCTGCCGCCGGGCCTCGGCTTCAATGCCGTCAGTGAGAAGGCGCTCGCCGCCTCCCGCACGGCGAAACTGCCGCGCTCCTACTTCGAGTGGTCGGCCATCCTCGATGCCAACGAGCAGGGCTTCTACCCCTATACCCCGGCCACGAACCTGCTCTACGGCCTGCGTGAAGCCTGCCTGATGCTCGAAGAGGAAGGCCTGGCCAACGTTTTCGCGCGTCACGATCGCCATGCCGCCGCCACCCGGGCCGCCGTGCGCGGCTGGGGACTGGAGGTGCTGTGCGCCGATGAGCGCGAATACTCCAGTTCCCTGACCGCCGTCCTGGTCGGCGGTGCGCACGATGCCGACAAGGTGCGGCGAATCATCCTGGACCGCTTCGACATGTCGCTGGGTACCGGGCTCGGCAAGCTGGCGGGTCGGGTGTTCCGGATCGGACATCTGGGCGATCTCAATGATCTCACGCTGGCCGGAACCCTGGCCGGGGTGCAGATGGGCCTGGAATTGGCTGGCGTCAGCGTCGATCCGGGTGGTCTGCAGGACGCCCTCGAGGTGCTACGCGGGGAGTGAATTCCCGTTCGCACCAATTCTTTTCTTTCTCGACTCCGAGGAGGTAGTCGTCATGCGGACTTCCCCTGTCCGGCGACTGTCCCACATGAAGCGATGGACCTATATTCTGCCGGTCGTCGTCTTCATCTACGTCATCTGTTACATCGACCGCACCAATATCAGTTTCGCGCTGCCGCACCTGAAAACGGATATGCACCTCACCGGTGCGCAGCAGGGATTGGCCAGCGGCATCTTCTTCTGGGGATATCTGCTCCTACAGATTCCCGGCGGCTATATGGCCGAGCGCTGGAGCGCCCGGCAGTGGATCGCCATTCTCATGGTCCTTTGGAGTGTGGCGGCCATGGCTTCGGGCCTGACGCATTCGGTAGGGCAGTTGCTGCTCGCTCGTTTTCTTCTCGGGGTCGCCGAGGGCGGTGTGCAGCCCGCGTTGATGACCACCATTCGCTCCTGGTTCCCGTTCGCCGAAAGAAGCCGGGCCTTCGCGATTTTCAAGCTCTACACCCCGATAGCGGCCATCGTCGCAGCACCGTTCTCCGGCGTCATCCTCACCTACATGGACTGGCGATGGATGTTCATCATCCAGGGCGGCGCGCCACTGATCGTCGGTCTCATCGCCTGGCTGGCCATCGTGCGTGACACCCCGGCCAAGGCGGGCTGGCTGTCCCAGGCCGAGCGGGAGTACATCGAGAACGCGCGCATGCAGGAGGGCGAGCAGCTGCAGCCGAAGGGAACATTCAAGGCGGCCTTCAGTTCTCGGATCGTGTGGCGGTTCGCGCTCATCTACACCATGACCCAGATGGGCCTGCTCGGGCTGACGCTCTGGATGCCGAGCGTGCTGAAGAAGGCCTTCCACACCGATATGAAGGTGGGCCTGGTGGCGATCCTGCCGCAGCTCGCGGCGGGTGCGGCCATCATCCTGGTCGGCCGCTCCGCCGATCGCCGGGGCGGGCACATCGCGCACATGTCGGTGGTGCTCGGTGCGGCAGCCTTGATCCTGGCGGGCGCGAGTTTCGTTTCGGCGGAACAGAAGTGGATCGTGCTGCTGGCCATGATCTTCGGCACCGCGGCCTCCATCGCCTGGTACGGGCCGTTCTGGGCGACGGTCACCAAACTCACGCCGGTCGCCGCGGCCGGCGCGGGCATGGGGTTGATCAATGGGGTCGGGAATCTGGGGAGCTTCTTCGGACCGTATATCGGCGGCTGGCTCAGTGACCTCAGCGGCGGGGGATACGCACTCACACAGGTGTTCTTCGGGGTCGTGTTCGGGATCGCGGCGCTGCTGGTGCTCACCCTGCGCAAGCACCTGCGAGCCGCGACACAGGGTGTCCCCGCGACCGCGCCGGCGCCCAGAGAGCCGCTGACCCTGGACAACAAGGAATTTCAATGACGACACTCGAGCAGGCGACGATATTCGAGCAGGCATTGCGCGCCGTCATGGACGGTGAGGTCGCCTTCGACGATTACAGCCGGCACTTGTTCTCCCGCGATGCCAGCATGTACGCGATCACCCCGCTGGGCGTTGCCTTTCCACGGCACGCCGAGGATGTCGCGGCCGCGGTGCGAGTGGCCGCCGAGCACGGCGTGCCGATCGTGGCCCGCGGCGCCGGGACCAGCCTCGCGGGTCAAACCGTGGGACCCGGCCTCGTGCTGGACATGTCACGACACATGAATCGGCTCATCATCGACGCCGAGAGCCGGACCGCCCTGGTCGAGGTGGGTGTGGTGCAGGACCAGCTCAATCGGGCCGCGGCCGCGCACGGGCTGATGTTCGGGCCCGACACCTCGACCAGCAATCGCGCCACCATCGGCGGGATGATCGGAAACAATTCCGCCGGAAGCGGTTCGCTGACCTACGGCATGACCATCGATCACGTCCGGGCCTTGGATGTGGTGCTCGCCGACGGGTCACGGGCGCGGCTGGAGCCGGTCGAGGAGACCGAGCGGCAGCTGCGGGCCATGGCGGACACGCTGGAGGGCCGGATCTATCGGGAGCTCCCCGAGCTGGTCATCGCCAATGAGCAGGCCATTCGATCCGGGATGCCGCTGTTCTGGCGGCGCGCGGGCGGATATCGGCTCGATCGCCTGGTTGGATTCGGGCACGGCACGCCGTTCGATCTGGCCAAGTTCGTGGTCGGGGCCGAGGGCACACTGGTGATCGCGACCCACGCGCTGGTGGATCTGGTGCCCAAGCCCGCGCATACCGTCTATGCGGTCGGGCATTTCGATGACACTCCCGGCGCGATCGCGGCCACCACTGACGCGCTCAGTTGCGACCCCCATCAAGTGGAGCTGATGGATCGCACGATCCTCGAGCTCTCACGCCAGAAGATCGAGTACGCGGACCTGGGCACCATCCTGGTCGGGGATCCGGGTGCGCTACTGTTCGTCTCCTTCAGCGGCGACGACGAGGCGGCACTGATCGCGAAACTCGATGAGCTGGAAGCACTCTGGCGCAAGAACGGGCACGGCTATCACACGCTGCGCGCGGTCACGCCCGCCGATCAGAAGGCGCTGCTCAAGGTCCGCAAGTCCAGCCTCGGACTGCTCATGGCGGCCGGGCAGGGCACGCGACGGCCGCTGGCGTTCGTGGAGGACACGGCGGTCGACCCGGTGCATCTCGCCGAATACACCAAGCGGTTCAAGGAGATTCTCGACGAGCACCACATGGACGCGGGCTTCTATGGGCACTGCTCGGTCGGCTGCCTGCACATCCGCCCGTTCGTGGATCTCACCGACCCCGAGCAGGTGGTGCGGATGCGGGCGGTGGCCGAGGCGGTGAAGGATCTCGTCGCCGAGTACGGCGGGGTCAACTCCAGCGAGCACGGGGACGGGCTGGCACGCAGCGAGTTCAACCGTGAGATCTTCGGCGACGAGCTGTACGAGGTGATGCGAAAGGTCAAGCGGCTCTTCGACCCCGGCGGCATCCTGAATCCGGGCAAGATCGTGGACGCGCCGCCCATGACCGACAACCTGCGCGACCGCGACGCGCTGCCGCCCGCGCCGCCGATCACGACCAAGCTGCGATTCGAGGTCGTCGGCGGCATGCGGGGCGCGGCGGATCGGTGCATGAATATCGGCCTGTGCCGCAAGGCCGGGCCCGGCGTCATGTGCCCGTCCTACATCGCGACCAAGAACGAGGAGCACGCCACCCGGGGCCGGGCCAACGCGCTGGTCAAGGCACTGTCGGAACCCGATCCGCACGCCGCGCTCGGTGATGAGCGACTGCACGAGATCCTCGATCTGTGCCTGATGTGCAAGGCGTGCAAGACCGAATGCCCGATGAGCGTGGATATGGCCTCGCTCAAGGCGGAGACGCTCGCGCATCATCACGAGATCCACGGGACACCGCTGCGCTCACGGATCTTCGGGTCGATCCGGGCACTCAATCGGCTCGGGTCGGCGACCGCGCCGGTGTCGAACCTCCCGGGCCGGATTCGGCCGCTCCGACTGCTGCTCGACCGCACACTCGGCATCACGGCCGCCCGTCCGCTGCCGGTGTTCCAGCGCACCAACCTGATTCGATGGTTCGGTCGGCGCGAGGTGGCCGCCACGCCCGCGCCCATGGGAACGGTGAACTGGCTGGCCGATTCGTTCACCACCTTCACCGAACCGCATATCGGGCATGCGGCGATCGAACTGCTGGAACGCGCAGGCTGGCAGGTGGAGCTGGCGAGCGGGGGCTGCTGTGGACGTTCGAGCATGTCCAAGGGCCTGCTCGACGATGCCAAGAAAAAGGCCGCGGCACTGGTCGATTCGCTCACCGCCACGACGATTCCGGGATCGCCGATCGTGGGCTGTGAGCCGTCGTGCGTGTTCATGCTCCGTGACGAGCATCGTGCGCTGCTCCCGTATCAGGAATCGGTGCGCGCGGTCGCCGCTCGCGTGCGGCAGGTGGAGGAACTGCTGGTCGAGGCCATCGATTCGGGACGTCTGCGGCTGCGCGAGGATTCGCGATTCGCCGGTCGGCGGATCGTGTTCCACGGGCACTGCCATCAGAAGGCGGAGGTCGGCACCGCCGCCACCATGGCGCTGCTGCGGCGGATCCCGGGTGCCGTGGTCGAGGAGATCGATTCCGGGTGCTGTGGGATGGCCGGGTCCTTCGGCTTCGAATCCGAGCACTACGAGACATCTTTGACGGTAGGTGGGGACCGGCTGTTCCCGGCCCTGGCCGCCGAACCGGACGACACCATTGTCGCCGCGACCGGAGTCTCGTGCCGGCAGCAGATCTTCCACGGTGCAGGAAGGACCGCGTGGCATCCGGTCGAGCTGGTGCGAGAAGCACTGGCGGAGAACAGGTAACAGGATGCGGATCGTTCGATACGCGCTCGACGGAAGGGTTGGTCGCGGTGTCCTCCAGGGCGATCAGGTGCACGAGTTCCCCTGGGGCGCAGCGGAGCCCGGCGCGGTGGTGGCGCGATTGCCGGAGCTGAAACTGCTCGCGCCGTGCGAACCCGCCACCATCGTGTGCGCGGGCAGCAACTACTCCGGGCACCTCGTCGCGCAGGGACGGGCACTACCGCAGCATCCGTCCCTGTTTCTCAAGGCGCCCAACGCGATCACCGGCCCCGACACCCAGATCCGGCGGCCGGTCGAGCTACGGCGGCTCGAGTACGAGGGCGAGCTGGCCGTGGTCATCGGGCGCACCGCCCGGCAGATTCCGGCGACGCGGGCAGCAGATTTCATCCTCGGCTATACCTGCGCCAATGATGTCACCGCCCACGATTGGCGAGCCGACGGTCAGTGGGCGCGCGCCAAAAGCGCCGATACCTTCTGCCCACTCGGCCCATGGATCGAGACCGATATCGACGACCCGTCGGACCTGCGCATCACTACCAGCGTCGAAGGCCGTGTGGTGCAATCGGAATCGACTTCGGACATGATTTTTGGAGTCCCGGAGCTACTTGCTTACGTGACCCGATGGATCACACTGCGGCCCGGCGACCTCCTGCTCACCGGCAGTCCCGCCGGAGTCGGTGCATTGGTCCCCGGCGACACTGCCGAAGTCGAGATCTCCGAAATCGGCACCCTGCGCAATACCGTGACCGAATCAATACCGTGACCCACGACGCAAGGGTGCTGAACTTCCTAACCTGAGAAGCAACCGAATATGCCGATACAAAGGTTGCCGGGCCGATGAGACATTCTCGTACGCTGCGGAATACGGTTCACACGGTAGTCCTGGCCGTCCTCTTCGCGCTGGTCCCCATGGCCGTCTCGAATGCGCAGGGCGACTGCGCCTATCTCGATCACATCGAACAGCGCGGCCCGAACGAACTCGCGGTATTCGTCTATTCGGCGGCCATGGACCGGGTCATCGAACAGGATGTCCTGGTGCCCGACGGCGGTAGTGCGGGCCGCCCGACGGCGTACCTGCTCATCGGCGCGGTCCTCGCCGGCGAGGAGGTCGATTGGCCGCAGATGACCGACCTGCGGGACTTCGCCCCGGCCACCGGTGTCACCGTGGTCATTCCCAAAGGCGGCGGCTCGACCTATTACACCGATTGGCAGCGTGACGATCCCGTCCTCGGCCGCAATAAATGGCGCACGTACCTGACCGCCGAGCTGCCGCCCATCATGGACGCGGTGCTGAAGTCGTCCGGCCGCAATGCCCTTGTCGGACTGTCGATGTCGAGCACCGCGGCGCTCGCCCTCGCCGAAGCCGCCCCGCAGTTGTACGAGACGGTCGGGGCCTTCAGCGGGTGCGCCGAGACCAGCACCCCACTCGGGCAGGCCTATGTCTATCTGGTCACCCACGTGCACGGCGGCGGCGATATCGAAAACATGTGGGGCCCACTGAACAGCCCCGCCTGGGCCGACAACGACCCGCTACTGCACGCGGACCTGCTGCGCGGTCACACGATCTATCTCTCCAGCGGCACCGGGATTCCCGGCAGCCACGACAATCTCGGCGACTACCGAGTCGACGGCAACACACAGACCCTGCTGAACCAGATCATCGAGGGCGGCGCGATCGAGGCCGCGACCAGTCAGTGCACGCGTCGGCTGGCGGCGCGGCTGTCGTCTCTCGGCATCCCCGCCATCTACCGCTCACACCCGGGCACACACTCCTGGGGCTACTGGCAGGACGATCTCCACGAATTCTGGCCCATCATGGCCGCATCCATCGGCGCCTGAGCGCCATCGCTCGGCACTCAGAGTTCGGGAATACGGTGATGCAGCGTCAGCAGGAGATGGTCGAAGGCGGACACGATGGCGGGTGACGGCGGCGGGAGCGTGGGTAGTTCGGCGATCAACTGGGCGGCCAGCACCCGCAGTTTGATATTGGTCTCCTGGGAACGCCAGACCAGGATCTTGAACGCCTGTTCGGCGCTGATGCCGTAGATGCGCATCAGCACGGCCTTGGCCTGTTCGATGACGGCGCGGGCCTCGACGAGCTCCGGCAATCGCTGGTCCAGGGCTTCGCGTTCGGCCTCGGCGAGGGTGTCGGAGAGGTCGATATAGAAGCCCGCCGTGCCGACCGGTTTTCCCGAACTGTCGGCGATCCGGTCGGCGACCACGATCACCTGGTGTTCTTTGCCCAGGGTGTCGATGAAGCGGTGCCGGCTCGAGAACGGCTTGCCCTCGTGCACCGAGCGGGCGATGGTCTCCGCGACATGTTCGCGATCATCGGGGTGTTTGTGCGCGAGCAGCAGGTCGGTGGTGGGTTCGACCTCGCCGGGCTGATAGCCGTGCATCGAATAGACCTCGGGCGACCACTCCCAGCGTTGGCTCGCGAACCAGAACCGGAAGCTCCCGGCCGCCGGCTGCGCCGACTGCCCGCCGGGCGGCGGGAACGAGGACGGCACGGCCGAGAATTCCTGAGGTGACACCATCCGCACAGTATGGCCTGGACATCGACGGGACCGTGGTTTTACGCGCTGACGGGCGGGACGCGGCTCGACCAGGGCCGGGCGGTTTCGAGCTGGGCGGCGAGACGGAACAGGGTGGCCTCGTCGGCGTAGCGGCCGAGGAAGTGGACGCCGATCGGGAGGCCGTCGGGGTTCCACCAGAGCGGTATCGACATGGCGGGGTTGCCGGTGATGTTGGCGACGACGCCCGGGTATCCGACTGTGCGGCCGCCGTTCTGCAGTGCGCGCATGGGTTCGTCCGGGGTCGAGGTGATCTCACCGAGCGGCAGCGGCGGAGTCGAGAGGGTGGGGGTGAGCCAGGCATCGTATGGTCCGAGGAATGCGGCCACAAGCCGGGCGAAGCGTTGCAGGTCCTCCATGGCCAGCAGGTACTGGGCCGCCGAAACCGCTTGTCCGCCAGCCCAGAACGCGGCGGTGAGCGGTTCCAGTTCGCCGTCGGCGGGTGCGTGCCCGAGGCGGCGGGTCCAGTGCGCGACGATCCAGGCGACCGCCGCCTGATACATGGTGCCGATGGCCGCGCCGATCTGGTCGTCGAGCCCGGGCAGATCGGCTTCGACCACCTCGTGGCCGAGCGAGACCAGTAGCGCCACAGCGTCATTCAGTGCGGCCACGCAATCGGGATGGCCGGGTGTGCCGTCGGCGGTGCGCGGGGTGTACGCGATGCGCAGGCGGCCGGGGTCGATGCGGACCTCCTCGGCGAAGAGGCGGGTCGGAGCGGGTGCGAGGTACGGGTCGCCGGGCTCCGCGCCCGCGGTGGCGTCGAGCAGCGCGGCGCTGTCGCGCACCGAGCGGGTGATCGCGTGTTCGACGGCCAAGCCGTTGATCACGTCCCCGTACAGCGGAGCCAGCGAGACTCGCGCCCGGGTGGGTTTGAATCCGAACACGCCGCACGCCGAGGCGGGGTAGCGCAGGGAACCGCCGAGGTCGTTCCCGTGTGCCATCGGTACCAGTCCGGCGGCCACCGCGGCGGCCGAACCGCCGCTGGATCCGCTGGTGGATCTCGTGATGTCCCAAGGGTTTCGGCAGGGGCCGTGCAGTTCGGACTCGACCGTCGGGGTCATTCCGAACTCGGGTGCGTTCGAGCGCCCCACGATCGCCAATCCGGCCGCCCGCAGCCGGGTGACCAACGCCGAATCCAGTGCTGACACGTGCCCGCGCAGATACCGCGAGCCTTCGGTCAGCGGGCTGCCCGCCATTTCGGCGACGAGATCCTTCACCAGGTACGGCACGCCCGCGAACGGGCCGCTCGCCGTGGCCGCCGCGGCCAACGCCTGTTCGTAGCAGGTGTCGACCACGGCGTTCAGCGTCGGATTCAGTCGTTCGATGCGGTCGATCGCCGAACGCACCAGCTCCTCGGGCCCGATCTCGCCGGACCGGACGAGCGCGGCCTGCGCGGTGGCGTCCAGGGCGGCGAGCGGGTCGTGGACGACCGGGGTGCTCATATCGTCACCTCCCGGACACGACTCGATTCGACCTCACCCAGCGGCTCGATGCGTGGCGCGGGAAGCCCTGCGGCGGTGAGTGTTTCACGGAATTCGGGACCGGCACTGAAGGCTCGGAAGGTCTCGATATCGGGGCAGGCGTCAAAGACGGTGAGACCGTCGGCGCGGCGGACGGCCGCGTGCAGCAGGATCGATTCCTCCGGAAAATCTGCCATCAGCCGGTGATAGGCGGCGACGAGCTCGCTCGGATCGCCGTCGAAATGGTAGGCCGCGAGATACATGATCCGTCTCCCGTCACGATCCGGCGGCTGCGGATTGCATGTTCCGCTCCAGCACGCTCATGGTCTGCCCGAACGCGTCGGTCGGGCTGAACTCGATGACCTCAGAACCGGCGAAGACCAGCGGAAGATGGCCGGGCGCGGCGTAATACGCGTCGCCGGCGGTGAAGGTCTCCTCGTGGTCGGCGTAGCGCAACACGAGGCGGCCGCTGACCACGACGCCCCAGTGCGCGCACTGGCAGCGGTCGCCGGGCAGCCCGGCGAACAGCGGGGCGGGATCGAAATCCTGCTTGAAGGTCTCGAATCCGACGGTGTAGCCGTCGAGTTCGACGTAGCGGGCCTCGATGACGTCCTCGTCGACCGCGATGGGCGCTTCGGATTTAGTGGTGCGCGGCATCGGATGCCTCCTCGGTGAGTAGCGGGTACTACTCGGGAGGCGTGAGAAACGGCCTCACGATGTGAGCCAGCGGATCTCACCGTCGGGTTCGTAGCTGCAGACCGTGCCGGTTTTGATCGAGAGCCGCAGGTGGCGGCCGAGTTCGGGGTGGACCGCGGTGACGCGGCGGATGGCGTCGCGGATGCGGGCGGTGACCGTGGTCCGGGCGCGTTCGACGGGGCTGCCGGTGCGGCGGGGGCGGCCGCCGAGTCCGAAGGCGGCGCTGAGTTGTGCCACCAGGGCCTCGCGTTCGGTGGCGATGCGAGCCGAGCGCTCGGTGTCTCCGGCCGCGTCCGCGGCGTCGGCCTCGGCTTCCAGTTCGGTGAGTCGGCGGCGGTAGTCGCGGCGCGCCCGGTCGTCGATCAGTTCGCCGAGATCACCTGGCTCGTAAAGGGTTTCGGACTGGCCGTCGGTACGGCCGGGCATGGCGACCAGGTCGAGCGCCGGTATCGGGACTCCGGGGCGCGAGAGCAATCGCGCGATGTCGTGCAGCCCTTTGCAGTCGCGGACGGTCGCGGCACGCCCGCCGAAGGTGAACTCCCACAGCTCACCCGTGCGTGTGAAGTGCGCGTCCGTGGTGGTCAGCGGGCTGCCGGGTGAGCGCCGGGCGTCGGCGAGCGTCTTGTCCACCAGCAGCGGCGCTCCCAGCCTGCGGTTCGCGGCCAAGGCCCGGTCGAAATGCGCTGCGGCGAGATCGTTTCGGCCCAGTGCCGCGGCCGCCAGACCCAGATGCCGCTCGACGGATCCGCGCAGGGCCGCACCGATGCCCTCCACGACGAACAGTCCCGCGTGGGGGAGTAGCTGTTCGTAGACCCATTCGGCGATGGGATGCGGGCCGACGATGCCCAGTGTTTCGGCGACCTGGGCGACGGTGGCGAGCCAGTTGCCGTCTCGGGGCAGCGCTTCGCGTTCGCGTGCCGCGATATCGAGCTGGGTCCGGGCGTCGCCGATATCGCCCAGTTGCGCGTGGACCAGTGCCTTGGTGAACGACACCCAGACCGCGTCGATGTCGTCGAGAAGGCGGCCGAGCTCGAGGAGTTCGGCGCGGTCGGAAGTGTCGGCGGCCAGGCACCAGCGCAGGGTCGAGGTCAGTACGAAGGCGTTGGCGCTGCCCGCGATCTCGCCCAGGCGCGCGGCTTCCGCGAGTGCCTCGGCGCAGGCGGGGAACCGGCCCGCGGCCAAGGCGGTCATCGCCCGCCACAAGGGGCCGTACCAGAGGTAGAGCGGCTGCCGCAGGGACCGGGCGAGAATCTCGAATTGTCTTGCGTCCTCGCCGAATCCGGCCATATCGCCGAGCTCCAGGCGGGCCACGATGCGCATGCGGCGGCCGACCAGCTCCAGGGACGCGTCGCGCTGACGCCGGGCAATGTCGATGATGCGCTCGGTGTCGGCCAGGCGTTCGGCCACATGCTCAGGGCTCGAACGGATATCGCATCGGGCTGCCAGTGCCGCGGCGAGTGCGGCTTCATCATCAGCTTCTCGCGCGGTCCGCAGGGCCGACTCGGCCAGCTCGGCACGCCGCGCGCCGTCGCTCGAATATGTCAGCGCCACAGACAATCTGGCCAATACCGTCGCGCGGGTCGCACCGGATTCCGCGGGCAGCAGGGCGAGAGCGTCCTCGAGCGCGGAGATCTGTTCCCGGTCATGGAGTGCCACTTCGAATCCGGCCGGACCGGATCCGAGGCCGAGCGCGCCCGCGGCGACCAGATCCGCATGGCCGTCGCGGCGTCCGGTGGCCACGGCCGCCAGGTAGGCCGCCCGGGCGCGCTCGACGTCTCCGGTGGCCAGACAGGCGTCGCCCAGGCGCAATTGGCAGGTGCCGGTGTCGGCGGCGGATTCCAGCGCCCGGTCGAAGCATTGCGCGGCATCCTCGTACGCGAGGGCGGCCAGTCGTTGCTCCCCGGCGCGTTGCCACCATCGCCCGGCCTCGGCGGCATGCTCGGGTCCGGCGCGACGCCAGTGCTCGGCGATGGCGACCGGTTCGGGATGCGGCTCGGCGGACATGCGCGCGGCCACCTCGGCGTGCCAGTACTGGCGATGCGCGGTCGGCAGATTCCCGTACACCGCATCGCGCACGATCTCGTGGACGAAGCGCACCGTCTCGCCCTCGACCAGGGCGAGCAGGCCCGCGGCGGCGGCTTCGTCGAGCAGGTCGCCAATCTCGGCCGGGGGCTCGGCGAGGACCTCGAGCACGCGCCGCAGCGGCGAGGATGTGCCGAGCACCGATGCCACCGCCAGGAGTTGGCGGCAGGCCGCCGACCGGTCGGCGACGCGCGCCGCGACCACCGCGCGGACCGTCTCGGGGAGTTGCTCCAGGGCACGTGGATCGTGGGCGACCAACCCGACGAGCTCTCGGACGAAGAAGGCATTGCCTCCGGTGCGAAGCAGAATGCGTTGCACGGCACGATGATCCGCTGACGCACCGGTCGCGGCCGAGAGCAGTTCGGCCACCCGGGTCTCGGTCAGCGGCGGCACGGGCTGCGCCTCGGCGGCGGCGAGCACTTCGGCCCAGCCGTCGTCTCCCGGCACGGGCCGCAGCGTCGCCACGACGAGCACCCGGGTGCGCCGCAGCGATTCGGCCAGATAGTGCAGCAATCGCACCGAGGCGATATCGGCCCGGTGCATATCGTCGAGCACGATCAGCAGCGGGGACCGCTCCGCGGCGGCCGCCAATTCGACCGTCACCTGCTCGAACAGCTCGAATCGTGCTCGCGGGTCCAGAGTTTCGTCGACATCGCGCAGCACCCGGGACGCGGACAGCGCCCGCAACACCTGAATCCACGGCCAGTAGGCGGGTGCGCCGGGCTGGGCCACCGCCCAGACCGCAGTGAATCCGGCCGCTTCGGCCAGCTCGGCCCATTCGCGGGCCCGGTAGGTCTTGCCGATTCCGGCCGCACCGGTCACCAGGACCAGCCCGCCGTTGCCGCCGCGCACCGCTTCGAGCCGCGCGACGACCGTGGCCGTCGTGCCCGGAGCGGCGGTTGCGGACAACTCACCTCCAGCTCAGCGGGTCGAGCAGAGAATCTGGCCGAATTGTACGTCCGGGGCGCGGCGGAAGATCTTCAACCGGAAAACCGGTCAGGGCATTATGTGGCCCCGATTCGCACCGACTCGGCCCGATCCGAGCGGGTGGGAACCTGTGTGCGGTACAGCCACTGGGCGGTCGCCGCGAACAGGACCATGGTCAGCCAGATGTAGGCGTTGTGGTCGAGCACGCCGAGGAAACCGCGGCTCGGGACATCGAAGACGCTGCCGTAGTGCAGATCGACGAGATCGAAGAGGCCGCCCGAGCAGACCACGAAGGTCACCAGCAGGCCCGCCACGGTGGGCAGGTTGTGGTAGCGAATCGCCAAGTGGGCCAGATAGATCAGCAGCGGAGCCAGCCAGACCCAGTGGTGAATCCAGCTGTAGGGGGAGACGACGGTGCTGGTGAGCCCGCACAGGGTGACGGCCGGGAGTTCGCGGCCGCTGGCCCACAGCCGCCGGGCCAGCAGCAGGCAGATCGCGGCGATGGCCAGCGCGGCGGCGAACCACAGCAGCTGATCCGCGCCGCCCGCGCCGAGGGACCGGGCGATCATGCCGCGCAGTGATTCGTTCTGCGGATTCTCCGGCACGCCGACGCGGGCCGGGTCGGCGAAGGCGCCGCTCCAGAAGGTCAGCGAATCCTTCGGCAGCACGGCCACACCCACGACCATGGTGACCGCGAGCGCGCCGATCGCGGTGGCGGCGGCCCGGAATCGGCGGGTCACCAGCAGGTAGAGCACGAAAAACACCGGGGTGAGCTTGATTCCGGCCGCGATACCGGTGAGCGCGCCCTTCCAGCGGGAGGAATCGGGCAGCGCCATATCGGCGAGCACGAGCAGCAGTAGCAGGATATTGACTTGGCCGAAGGCGATGGTCTCGCGAATCGGCTCGCACAGGGTCAGCATTGCGGCGACCGACGGGCCCACGATCAGCATCCGCCGATCCCACCGGTAGCCCAGCACCGACAGTGCCGCCCACACCGATCCGATGAGCAGGGCGAAATTGCCGAGCGCGCCGACCCAGGTGAACACCGATCCGTGCAGGAACGCCAGCGGCGCGAACATCAGCGCGGCGAACGGGGTGTAGACGAATTCGAACACCCCGCGGGTGTGGCCGCGCAACGGGTTGTCGTAGACCGAAATACCGTCCACCACGCGTTCGGCCGCGACCTGGTAGGCGCCGAGATCGACCAGATGCAGCATGGTGCGGGGCGCGGCGGCCACCTGTCCGAGGTAGTACCACCCGGCCAGCGCGCCCAGCGCCGCCACCACCCACACCACCGGCAGTGGTATCGAGCGCCGCTGCGGCGCAGCCTCCTTTGCGACTGCCACCTGGTCGAACGCCGATACCGGCATGCTCACCCCCATTGTCTGGGCCTTCCCGATTGCCCGGCCCACCGTAGTAACCTCGGCGGCGGATCGCCACCCGGCGGGAATTCGAAATACCAACCGGTCCCGGTCGTATGGCATTCGATCATGCTGTCGCGCAATGGTTTTCAAGTATTCGATCATTGCTGCGCGGACAATGACGACAATGTACGACTACAGCCTGGATTGGAAATACGCCGCGGCGCCCGATAAGCACCCGCGGCCACAACCGTGCGGCTATCTGATCGGATTACACGTCGACGCCACCACCAAACTCGCGCCGGACATCATCACACCGGCGACCTACACCGGCGTTCCGCAGTACCCCGGCATCGGGATCGCCTACGAGCCCGCCACGAAACAGATGCGCACCTGCGGAATCATCGAAAGCCTGCACTGGGACGGCGATCCGCAGGCTCCGATCCAATTGAGCTATTACGTGAGCCAGGCCAATCAGCAGCAACTGCACAGTGTGCTGCGCAACGCCAACCAGGTCGCGGTCACTGACCTCAAGTTCTGGGTGATCGGCTACGAGTACCCCGCGCAATCCGGGAAGCCCGGAACCTGGTACGAGGCCGCGTATCCGATCGGCGCGGCGCACGGAACGCCGGGGGCACTACACGGCCGGATCAACCGCACCGCCGGACACCTCGACTTCAAGGTCTCCGAGGTCGCCACCCCGGTCGATCCCACGGGCGCGAAGATGTTCGAGTGCACCATGAGCGTGCTCCCCGCGATGGACACCACCTTCACGCTGTTCCAGGCCACCTCCCCGAACGACAAGCACACCTACACCTGGGGCAACAAGATCGGACACTGACCGAACCCGCTGCCCATGATGCGGTCACGGGATCATGACCAGCTTGCCGGTGGCCTGGTTGTCCTCCATGTAGTGGTGGGCCTTCACGAGCTCGTCGAGGCGGAAGACACGGTCGATATTGGGGTGGTAGACACCGGCTTCGACCTGATCGACGACGCGCTGCAGCAGCGAGGTCGCGCCCTTGTAGGCGTCGCTGTGGAAGGCGGTGAGCTTGGTGCCGGGCGGGATCAGGGCGATCGGCTCGAAGTCGGGGATCAGCCAGCCGCTGAGGCTGCCTGACATGCAGACCGTTCCGCCGCGGCGGACCAGGCGGAGTGAATCGGCGGCGGTGGCGGTGCCGACGAGATCGAGGATGTAATCCGGTCCGTCGGGCCAGAATTCACGCACTCGCGTCGAGACGGCCCCGTCGTCGATGACGACATGGTCGACGCCCGCCACGGTCAGCGCGGCGGCCTTGTCCCGGCTGCGGGTGGTGGCCGCGATTGCGAGGCCGTAGCCGGTGGCGATGGACAGCGCGGCCATGCCCACCGAGGAGGTTCCGCCGCGAATCAGCAGCCGCGCTCGGTCACCGGGCCTGATGCCCAGGGCGTCCAAGGCGCCCTGCGCGGTCAGATAAGACTCGGGCAGCGCGGCCAGCACCTCCCAGGGCAGGTTGGTTTCGAGGGGCATCAGCAGGGCGTTGGGCAGCAGTGCGAATTCGGCGTAGCCACCGTCGAACTCGCGGCCCATATCACCCATGACGGCGGCGACGGTCGTTCCCTCGGGCAGCCCCGGCTCGGTCGAGACCGCCAGGACGCCCACGCATTCGATGCCGAGCACGCGCGGGAATCGCACGGTCGGCGAATGCCCTTGGCGGGTGCGCAATTCCGATCGATTCAGGCCGGCGCCCGTGACCCGCACCAGGCTCCAGCCCTCCCGGACCTGTGGCATCGGGAGTTCGCGGAGCTTGAGCACCTCGGGATCACCGGGACCGGTGCAAACCACGGCTCGCATTGTCGTGCCGATGTTTTCGGTCGTGCTTATGTTTTCGCGCATGCCCCCACTCTGGCCGCGCGGCGGAACGGCGGGCTACCGATAGAATGCCAACCTATGCCCGCTCGCCGCCAAACCCCCGCGACCGGTCCGACCTCGCGGTTGTGGTCCACCGGTGGCGCGCACCTGTGGCCGTCCGGCGGTACCAGCGCGGCGCATACCCATCCGCGCGGGCATCTGGTGTACGCGGCGCGCGGCGTGCTGTCGGTGCACACCGAGGCCGGGACCTCGATCGTGCCCGCCAACCGAATCGCCTGGACCCCAGGAGGATTCGCGCACTACCACCGCGCCCACGGCGACACCGACATGCGAATCCTGTTCCTGCCGCCGGCACTGGCCCGGACGATCCCCGCCCGGCCCGCCATCCTCGCGGTCTCCGATCTGGCGCGCGAACTGGTACTGACCCTCACCGGCGAGGACACCGAGCGCAGGTACGACAGCGCCGCACAGGCCCGCCTGCGCCGGGTCCTCGTCGATGAGTTCCAGGATGCGCGCGAACAGCCGCTGCAATTGCCCGAACCCCGCGACGACCGCCTGCGCGCACTCGCGCAGCGCCTCTACGACCACCCCGCCGACAACACCTCCCTGGCCGACCTCGGCCGTGCGATCGGCGCGAGCTCTCGAACCTTGAGCCGCCTATTCCAGACCGAACTGGGAATGACCTTCTACGAGTGGCGAACTCAGCTCCGCGTCTACCACGCCCTGATCCTGCTGGCCGAGGGTCATGACGCCACCCACACCGCCCACGCCTGCGGCTGGTCGAACCCCAGCCACTTCATCGCCGCCTTCACCAAACTCGTCGGCACCACCCCGGGCCGCTACCGCAGCGCCTAGAGCATTCCGGCACGCTGGAAAACGCATTTCAAATTTCCTGGAGTCATTCGTCATACCCCGAAATTATCCGGCATAAACATTCGCATAACTTTTGAATTACGGCAGTTCGAATCGGACATGGAATCCTTGCCGACGCGGCGTCTCCGTGCCACGGTAGACGAGGGTTTGGCTCAATTCAACTCACTACGAGGAGTCTTGAAATGAGTAGCGAACTACCGTCCGAGGATTCAATCGCGAGTGCTCTCGATTTACTGAAGATTCGACCTGAAAATTCACCACAGCGGGTATCCGCCGCTGACCGGTCCTTGCATATCGTGCTCGTGGCTCCACCGTATTTCGATATCCCGCCGGTGGGTTACGGCGGCGTCGAGGCCGTCGTGGCCGCGCTGGCCGACGAACTGGTCGCGCACGGCCATCGCGTCACCCTGCTCGGCGCGGGTCGGGCCGGGACGAAGGCCACGTTCATCCGCGTCTGGGACAAGGTGCAGACCCGGCGCCTGGGCGAGCCGTATCCGGAGATCGTCAATGCCATGAAGGCCTGGCGCATCATCGAGGAATTGCATGCCCGGGATCCGATCGACATCGTGCACGATCACACCTTCGCCGGTCCGGGCAATGCGGCCGCGTATCGAATGCTCGGCATTCCCACCGTCGTCACGGTGCACGGGCCGGTCGATCCCGAAATGCACGAGTATTACCGGTCTTTCGATCGCAGCGTGCGGCTGGTGGCGATCAGCGACCGGCAGCGGTCCCTGGCGCCGGATCTGAATTGGGTCGCGCGGGTGCACAATGCGATTCGGCCGGAGGAATGGCCCTTCCGCACCGAGAAGCTCGACTACGCCCTGTTCCTGGGACGGTACGCGCCCTACAAGGGACCGCATCTGGCCCTGGAGGCCGCGCATACCGCCGGATTGCGACTGGTGCTGGCGGGCAAATGCAATGAATTGCCCGAACGCACCTTCTTCAGCAAGTTCGTGGCCCCGCTGCTGGCCGACGGCGACGACGTGTTCGGTGAGGCCGACGCGGTGGCCAAACGCCAATTGCTGGCCGGCGCACGGTGTCTGCTGTTCCCGATCCAGTGGGAGGAGCCGTTCGGCATCGTGATGATCGAGGCCATGGTCTGCGGCACGCCTGTCGTCGCGCTGCGCGGCGGCGCGGTGGAGGAGGTGATCGAGCACGGCGTCACCGGGTTCATCTGCGACGACCCGGAGGAGTTGCCCGACGCCATTGCCCGCGTCGACGAGATCGACCCGTACGCCTGCCGGGAACGCGTCGAAAGGCTGTTCGCCACGGACCGATTCGCGGACGGGTACGAGGCGGCCTATCGCCGGGTGATCGAGACGGCGACCGAACCCGCGCTCCGGCCGGCCGTCCGGCGCACCCGACGGCGGGTATCGACCTCGGTCCGGACGCACCAGTTGCCGAGCGGACGCGCGTGAGTGTTTTCAACGCCGGCCCACCCGTCCTCATCGAGGGTGGCGCCGGCGTGGTCACGCTGGTCGAGGGCGGCGCCTTCTGCCTGTCCGATCAGCTCGGGGATATGCATTCGGGCACCGCGCACGGCTTGTTCTACCGAGACGCGCGCATCCTGTCGCGGTGGGAGCTGCGCGTGGACGGTCAACCGCCGGAACAGCTTTCGGTGGTGCTGCGGGAGCCGTTCCGGGCGCGGTTCGTCGCGCGCAAACCGCCGCCGCACGGTATCGCCGACGCCACCGTGCTGGTGCAGCGGCGCCGGATGATCGGCGAGGGAATGCGCGAGATCATCACCGTGCGCAACCTCGGCGATGAGGACACGGCCGTGCACGTGACACTGGGCGTGGACGCCGATTTCGCGGATCTGTTCGCGGTCAAGGAGGGGCGGGCCGGCGGCGGCAGCGGCGAAACCGCCGCCACCGAGGACGGATTGCGATTGACCGACCGCACCCGCCACGGTCGCGGTGTCGTGCTGACCGCCACCGGTAATCCGGAGATCCAGCCCGGTTCCCTGGCCTGGCGGGTGGTGGTCCTGGCACACGGCAGCTGGTGCACGGTGGTGCACTGCCAGCCGATCCTCGACCATCGCGCCGCCCCCATGAATTTCGACGACGGCGACGAGGAGAGCCCGGCGCACAAGATTCGCCGCTGGCGCGCCAGCACCACGACGCTCACCGCCAGCGGGGCCGGGCTCAACACCATCCTGCAGCGCACCGAAACCGATCTCGGGGTGCTGCGGCTCGACGATCCGTCGGATGGCACCTCCTATGTGGCGGCGGGCGCGCCCTGGTTCATGGCGCTGTTCGGTCGCGACAGCCTGCTCACCTCGTGGATGGCATTGGTGCTGGATTCCGATCTGGCCCTGGGCACCCTGCGGCAGCTGGCGAAACTGCAAGGGGTCGAATCGAATCCGATCACCGAGGAACAGCCGGGCCGCATCATGCACGAGCGCCGTCACGGTCCCGGCAGTGATCGGGTGCTCGGTGGCACCGTGTATTACGGCACCGCCGACGCCACACCGCTGTTCGTGATGCTGCTGGCCGAATGCCGGCGCTGGGGTGTCGACGGCGCGGCCCTCGCACAGCTGCTTCCGGCGGCGGACGCGGCGTTGGCCTGGATCGACTCCGACGGTGACCTCGACGGCGACGGTTTCGTCGAGTACCGGCGCAAGACCGATCGCGGTCTGGCCAACCAGGGGTGGAAGGACAGCTGGGACGCGATCAGCTTCGCCGACGGCCACCTCGCCGAACCGCCCATCGCGCTGTGCGAGGTGCAGGGTTATGTGTACGCGGCCCGGCTCGGGCGCGCCGAACTGGCCGAGGCGGCGGGCGACCACCATGCCGCCGAACGTCTGCGCGCACAGGCCGCCGAGCTGAAAACCCGCTTCGACGAAGCGTTCTGGATGCCCGACCAGGGCTGCTACGCCATGGCACTCGACGGTACGAAGCACCCCGTTGATGTCGTATCCAGCAACCCCGGCCACTGCCTGTGGACCGGCATCGTCCCCGACGAGCGCGCCGCCGAGCTGATCGAGCGCCTCGGCGCCGCGGACCTCGACAGCGGATTCGGTTTGTGCACACTGTCATCGACCGCGCGCCGGTTCAACCCGATGGGCTATCACACCGGTTCCGTCTGGCCCCACGACACCGCCATCGCCGTCGCCGGTCTGCTCCGCTACGCCCACATCCCCGGCGCCCTCGAACTGAGCGTCCGGCTGGCCACCGGCCTACTGGAGGCGATCCTGGAATTCGGAGCCCGCCCACCAGAACTCTTCTGCGGCTTCCCCCGAGCCGAATTCCGTTCCCCCGTACCGTATCCCACCTCCTGTTCACCCCAGGCCTGGGCCAGCGCCGCACCGCTGCTCTTGATGCGCTCGTTCCTGGGATTGACCCCCGACGTCCCCGCCCGCACCCTCACCATCGCGCCCCGCCTGCCGGAGCGCGCGGGCACGATTCGGCTGACCGATCTGCGGCTGGGCCCGGCGACCGTGACCATCGAGGCCCGCGGCACCGACGCCAAAGTCGAAGGGCTACCGCCGGACTGGCGATTGAATCAGCTGTAGGACAACCACTCGATCAGGGTTTGCGTGCCACGCCGCAGTAGCAGGAGATCTTGGCGTCGAAGGCGTGGGGGATCTCGATGGTCTCGGCGAGACCCCAGCGATGTGGGGGAACGATGCCCGGTTCGATCAGGTCGAGACCCTTGAACCAGGCGGTGACCTCATCGAAGGTGCGGACCTGGGCGGGCATCTTGCGGATGCGGTAGACATCCTGGGCGGCCGCTACCTGAACGGGCGCGAAATCGGCTGTGATGGTACAGATCACGAGGTACGAGCCGGGGGCCAGGGCGTCGAGGAAGGTGGTGAGGATGGCGTTGACGTCGGCCTCGACGAAATGCAGGAGGGCGATCAGGCTCAGACCTACCGGCTCGGTCAGGTCGAGGACCTTGGTGAGGTCGGGATTGCGCAGGATGGCGGCCGGGTCGGTGACGTCGCCGTGGATGTAAGTGGTGGCGCCCTGTTCGCCGCCCATCATCATCGCGCGGGCGTAGGCCAGCACCAGCGGGTCGTTGTCGACGTAGACGACGCGGCAGTCCGGTGCGGTCTGCTGAGCGATCTGGTGCAGGTTGGGTTCGGTGGGAATGCCGGTGCCGATATCGAGGAACTGGCGGATCCCGGCCTCGGCCAGGAATCGCGTACTGCGGTGCATGAACTGGCGGTTGACCCGGGCCGCGGTGCGAATATCGGGCCAGGCCTGCAGGATTTCCTGCGCGGCCTGCCGGTCGACCTCGTAATTGTCCTTGCCGCCGAGGAAGTAGTCGTAGATCCGCGAGGTGTGCGGGCCGTCCAGGGGGAGCTCTCCGTTCATCCAATCACCGCTTCGACCGCCGGACCCGCCACTTGATTATTCGACAGACTAGTCCGCGCGGACGGCCCGCTCGGTCGGATACGCGGCACGAAAAGTCAGCGCGAATCGCAGCGCGTCCACCCCGCCCGACCCACGCCGTGGCGGTGCTCGAAACAGGCGTGTTCTGGGCAGGCGTACCGTTGATCACCGCATGGATCGTGGTCGGTAAGTCATTGGTCGAGAGCGAGTGAACCTTCTTCGAAAGGAACAGTCGTGAGCGATATGTTGCGGATCGGTGATGAGCTCGGGTTGGGGCAGTCCCTGCAGAATGGGGACTACTCCCTGACCTTGCAGAACGACGGAAATCTGACATTGACCGAACCCGGTGGCGAGGTGTGGGCCTCGGGGACGCACGGGCAGGATGTTCAGCGCGGTGTCATGCAGGACGACGGCAATTTCGTGCTCTACAAGTCCGACGGCAGTGCCGCCTGGTCGACCGGTACGAACGGTAAGGGAGGCGACCGGCTCGCGCTGCTGCCGGACCGCAATCTGGTGATGTACGCCGGTGACAAGGTGGTGTGGGCCAGCCGGACGGCCACCGACATACCCACCTCGGCCGCCGAGGTATCGATGCCGGTGGGCGCGGCCAGGCCGCATCCCTACACCGTCGCCGCCGGTGACACGTTGGAGGCGATCGCCGAGCGCGAGCTCGGAAGTCGCGACCGGTTCATGGATATCGTCCGCGCCAACGGACTCGACAATCCCGACATGATCAGCGTCGGGCAGGTGCTCACCATCCCCTGACAGGAGGCGTCCTGCGAATCCGGCAGTGCGCCGGGCCCGGTAGCGCTACGGTCGGGCCCGGCGCACTGGCTTGTCGGGAAGCTATACCGAGGGCTTGACGATGTACTTCATTTCGACCTGCGGGGCGCTGCGCATGACGCCGCCCGCCTTGATCCACTCGCCGATGACGCGGGCCGCGTCGCGGGCGGGGTTGTAGATGTCCTCCTCGCTGGCGAACAGGCCGTCACCCGCGTAGACCAGGCGCGTGGTGTTGGGGAACCAGAATTCGACGCCGGGCTCGCTGGGATGGTCCAGCAGGTTCTTGATGCCGACCACGATGGCGTCGTTGTCCTCGTCGTAGGCGATCCACTCGTGCGGAAAACGCATGTGCGGGAACGGTTTCATGACATCGACGATCCACGCGCGCACATCCTCGCGATGATGGAAGGTGCCGTAGGCGTGCTCGATGTACTCGACGTTCTCCACGAACAGATCCGCGAACGGACTCCAGTCGCCGGTCTCGGAACAGCGGTCGACGACCCGGCTGTAGTGGTGCAGCGCCTCTTCGAGCTCCGCTCGACTGAATTTACCCATGGCGCAATTCCTTTCGCGTTAATCACTATCGCTTAAGCACGGTAATCGGCGGCGGCCCGCCGATCCGGCACTCAGGCGAATTTGCCCGGATTCGCCGCCACCGCGCGGCGCAGCGTGGGCCGGTTGGCGCGATAGTGGTCGACGACCGAGACCAGCTCGTGCGGGCTGGCGCCGTGCATGATCACCGAATGGCAGCCGAGGTCGAATTCGCGAGAGATCTTCTCCACGCACTGCTTCGGCGTTCCGTAGGCGGCGGAGGCCAGCCATTCGTCGGGGATCATGGCGTCGAGCTGCTCGAGGGTTTCGACCGAGGCGGAGGCGTCGATCGGGCCCGCGGCCGCGGCGTCCTGGTAGAGCTGGGTCGAGCGGATGCGCTCCCAGACCGCCGGATCCCAGCCATTGGCGGCGATCAGGATGTCGGCGTAGGCCTGCAGGTAGGTGACCAGGCGGCCGGTGCGGCGGCGCAGCTGATCCTCGGGGGAGAGCGCATCGCTCGCGGTGGCCAGGCAGGACCAGATACGGACGCTGTCGGGGTCCTTGCCCGCGCGTTCGGCGCCACGGCGCACGGCCGCCACGGAATTCGCGGTCGCCTCGTCGGAGAAGAAGGTGTGCAGGACGACGAAATCACCGATGGCGCCGGCCAATTCCATGGTCTTGGGCCCGACCGCGACGAAGCCGATCGGGGGCGCGTCGTCCAGTCCGTTCTGGTGGTAGAGGACCGGCCAGGAACCGGCGGGACCGTCATGGTTGACGATGGTCTCGCCCGCCCAGAGGCGGCGCAGGATGTCCACGAAATCCCGGAGCTGGGCCTCGGTGACGGCGGGCAGGCCGATCGCCTTCCAGTTGGCCGCCATACCGCGGCCGAAGGCCATGGCGAAGCGGCCCTCGGTGAGCGCCTGCATGGTCGAGCCCATGGTGGCCGTCACCATCGGGTGGCGGGTGTGGTGATTCGTTGCGGCAGCGGCGATTCCGAGATCGGTGGTGCAGCCGGCGAGACCGCCGGACAGGACCGCGGAGTCTTTGACCGTCATGCGCTCGCCGATCATGCAGGAGCCGAGGCCGATCTCCTCCGCGGTGCGGGCCTCCGGGAACAGGACCCGGGCGTCGGCGGGGTGGCGGGTGATGCAGTAGTAGGCGAGTTCGTTCAGTTGTTCGATCACGAGAGTTGTTCTTCCCCAGAGATTTTCGGAAGGGTGGTGACGTTGCGGGCGATCAGGCGCCGAGCTCGGCGAGCAGCTGTTCGACGAGCGATTTGTGATGCAGGAACACCTCGACGTCGTCGGGGCGCTCCATCTCGCCGAAGTGGACCTGGCGGCCGCCCGCGCGCATGAGGACGACGCAGTAGTTCAGGGCGGCGAACATCGTGTACCAGGTGAGGTCGCCGATCTGGACGCCCGAGTATTCGGAGTAGGCGGCCTTCACGTCGTCCTCGCGCATGAAGTCGGGCATGCCCGGGAAGCCGAAGTTGGTGGCGATCGTCTGGAAAGTGCGGTGGCCGAACAACAGCCAGGCCACGTCGAGCTCGCGGGGACCGATGGTCGCCATCTCCCAGTCGAGCACGGCGACCGGCGTGAAGTCGCGGTACATGACGTTGCCGAGCCGGGCGTCACCCCAGGACAGCACGGTCTCGCCGGTGTCCGGGAGATTCGCGGTGAGCCACTTCAGGATTCGCTCCACCAGCGGCGAGGGACCGGTGTCGCGGACGGCGAATTCGTACCACGCGCGGGCGCGGTTCAGGTTCCGTTCGAGCAGGGTCGCGCCGGGGTGGGGCGGGTCGAGGAATGCGAAAGTGGTTGCGGCGTCCGGTATCGCGTGCAGTTTGGCGAGCGCTTCCAGGGTGGCGTCCTGTACCCGGCGCTGCTGCTCCGGGGTGGCGTCGAAGAGCCAGTTGTCGCCGAATGTGTAGGGCATGACATCGGGCGGCACCAGGCCCTCGATGCGGTCCATCAGCAGGAACGGGGTGCCCAGCACGCCGCCGGTGGGCTCGAGGAATCGCACCCGCGGGACGCTGACCTCACCGGCCTCGGCGACAATGCGCATCACGTCGAACTGACCCTGCAGGTCGTAGTGCTCGTAGACCGGGAAGTCGCCGGGCGCGGGTGCCATGCGCGCGATCAACTCGACCGACTGCGGGGCACCGGCTTCGCGCCAATTCAGGGTCAGGGTCAGGGTTTCCGCCGACATGCCGTTGCTGTCGATGCCCGAACCGAGCGTGAGGTCAGGGTCCGCGTCGGCGGGCAATTGCTCGGCCACCCAGGCGGTGAGGCGGGGGATCAGGGTTGCGGTGTCGCGGCTGCTGCGCTGCAGCCGCATGCCCTTGTCGTCGGGCGACGGAGACATGGATCACTCCTGACTGCGAAAGCTGGGGGTAACCCTGGACCTCCCACTCGCAATTGTCAACGAGGGTTCTCAAAGAATATTGGTTATTGCAGGTAGACCGCTATCGCGTCGACCAGGCAGTGGCGTGCGTCGGTCAGCTCTGCGCTCGAGGACAGGCGGCGCTCGTTATTGATGCCGCGCATGGCCATTGGGATCAGGGACCGGACGCTGGCCACCTTGTGCGGGTCCAAAGCCAGGTCTGCCAGCGAATATTCGAAGGCCTTCAGCCAGGCGTCCTCGTACGCGGCCATGGCCGCCGCGGTCAGCGGGAAGGCGGCGAGACGCTCGGCCTGATCGTTGGGCAGTCCCGCGCGCAGCGCCTCGACCGCCCGCCCGATGGGGGTGTCCAGGATGGTCCAGATGGCATCGACCATCTGCCACACGCGCTCTCGGATCGAGCCCGTGATCTGCGGCCACACCTCGGGACTGCTCGCGCCGGTGCGATCGGTCAACTCGACCAGCACCCCGGCCCAGAGCCCATCGATATCCCCGAACTGATGCTTCAAGGTGCCCCAGCTGACCCCGGCCTCCTTGGCCACCCGGTTCGCCGACAGGGGTTCACCCGATCCGTCGGCGAGACACCCGATGGCGACCTCGAGCAGCCGCTGCCGGGTCTCGCGCCCCTTCCGATTGAGGCGAGTCCCCGCCGCGGACTGCATTGTCGACCCCACTTCGGCCACCGCCACTTCCATCCCGCGAGCCTCGAGATCCCGGAACCTCCGACAGTCGTCTCGCCTGTCGACGATAGCGGTGAGTTGCCGGCCGGTCCGTGCGCGGACCAGCAACACGCGTCTCGGGTCAAGGCGCGATCCACATCCGGCGCGGCTGCGAACACAATGAAAACACCCATGCCGCTTGGTGTTCAGCGAAGGTGCACGCGATGCTCGAACTCATCCGCCTGGCCGATACCTTGAAACACGTCCACCAACTGCCACCGCCCCGCGGTATCGAGTCGGCCGAATTCGATCCGTTCACCGGACTCGCCCGCGGAATCGCCGCCGCACCCGATCTCGATATCGAGGATCGACGATGGCTGCACGGCTATCTCGCGGAGCTGCAGGGCCGCTGGAGCGGCCTGCCCGAAGGCAGATCCTCGTGCGTCATCCGCGGGGCGACCCGCATCGATGGCGTCCTCACCGGCGAGGACGACTGCGCGACCCCGCTGAATTCCGAACCCACCACGCTCGGCCCCCCGGAATGGGATCTGGTCCCGATTGCGATGGCGTACTGGTCTTTCGGCTGGCTGAACACAACCCAATACGTGACCTTCTGCCAGACCTACGGCCAAGACGTCGCCCGCTGCGGCCGCTTCTATCTCCTTCGCGACATCCAAGAATTCGCCATGACCATCGCCGCCATCCAACCCGCCACCCGCCATCCAACCCAAGCCACCCGCCGACTCGCCTGCATCCGCGGCGACATCGGCCCCCGCCCCTGGCCCGGCTGGCTCCCGATCAACCGCTGACCTCGGCCGCGGCCTGCTCCAGTACTCCCATGGCCGCTGCCGCGCCGTCGCCGCGCGGCCACAGGATGGCCAGTCTGGATATCCCGAGTTGTGCGTAGCGGCCGACGGCGTCGCGGAATGCCTCGACCGAGGCCAGCGGGCGCTCGTCGCCGTAGCCGAGTACACACAGTGGTAGTAAATCCAGCCGGCGCCTGGGCCCAGTTCTTCGGCCCGCTGCCACTCCGCACGCATGATCGGCCACGGCGAATCGGGCCACATGATCGCATCCAGTTCCATTCCGTCAGAGCCTATGCCGCGACCTGCGGGCGCGGTCGGGGGCGCGCCGTTGGCGGGCGATCAGCGTGCGGTCGGTCGGTTTCGCTATCGCGATGCGGGGGTTCGGGATTCACCACTGCGCGCCAGATGGACGGAGCGTGGAGTTCGCGGAGGCGCAGGCCCGCGATGCGGGTGAGGATCAGGCCGATGGCCAGGGCGGCGAGGGCCGAGATCGCGCCGCCGGCGGCGAAGCCGATGCGGGCGCCGTAGGTGTCGGTGAGCCAGCCGACCAAGGGTGCGCCGATCGGGGTGCCGCCGGTGAAGACCATCATGAACAGTGCCATGACACGGCCGCGCATGGCGGGATCGGTGGCCATCTGGATCGAGGAATTGGCGGTCACGTTCACGGTCAGGCCGGCCATGCCGATCGGGATGAGCAGGAGCGCGAACAGCCAGAAGGACGGGGTCATCGCGGCCACGACCTCGAGCAGGCCGAAGATCAGCGCGGCGGCGACCAGCATGCGCAGGCGGGACGTGGCGCGGCGGGCCGCGAGCAGGGCACCGGCCAGCGAACCGGCCGCCATCAGCGAGTTGAGCAGGCCGTATGTCTGTGCGCCGGAATGGAAGACGGTGTGGGTGAAGGCCGTGAGCCAGATCGCGAAGTTGAATCCGAAGGTGCCGACGAAGCCGACCAGCACGATCGGCCAGAGCAGTTCGGGGCGGCCCGCGACATAGCGCAGTCCTTCGCGCAACTGGCCCTTGCCGCGCGGCGTGCGCTCGACCTCGCGCAAATCGGCCGTGCACATCAGCAACAGTGCCGCGATCGGGGCCAGGAAGGACAGCCCGTTGAACACGAAGGCGTATCCGCTGCCGACCGCCCCGATCAGCACGCCCGCGACCGCGGGGCCGACGAGCCGGGCGGACTGGAAGTTGGCGGAATTCAGGCTGACCGCGTTCGCCAGCTGATCCGGGCCGACCATCTCGGAGACGAAGGCCTGGCGGGCCGGGTTGTCGACGACGGTGACCAGGCCGAGCACGAAAGCCGTTGCGTAGACATGCCATACGTGCACGTGACCGGTGAGGGTGAGCACGCCCAGCGCGAGTCCGGTTGCGCCCATCGCGGATTGGGTGAACACCAGCAGCGGCCGCTTGGGCAACCGGTCCACCAGCACGCCGCCGTAGAGCCCGAACAGGAGCATGGGCAGGAACTGCAGCGCCGTCGTGATACCAACCGCGGCCGCGGATCCGGTAAGGCTGAGCACCAGCCAGTCCTGCGCGATCCGCTGCATCCAGGTGCCGATATTGGAAACCACCTGACCGGTGAAGAACAAGCGGTAGTTGCGATTTCGCAGGGAACCGAAGGTGCTGCGCGGGGGAGTGTCGCCGGGTTCGTATCGGATATCGGACTGGGGCGCTACAACTCCCGGCCTCACAGGTCTGCCTCCTACGGTTCGACGAACTACAGGTGCGTGGGCACGCGTCCTGAACCGCTACCGCCCGACGGAGGTGAAACAGCCGACGTCTGGCAGACGTTCGGACTCGGAAATCGCCAGCTCCGCGAGAGCATCGACAGCGGCGCGTATGCGGCCCGGCAGGCGGAGATCCCGCACCAGCCGCCGCAGGAAGGTCGGCGATCGGATCGTTGAACGAGAGCGCGAACGCTCGGGTTGCGGGACAGGCCCTACGACGTCGTCGGCGTGGCCGGGAAGCCCAACACTTTCCTTAGCCTAATCAATTGGCTGCTTAGTTACCAGCAAATTACGAGAAGCTCACAGCAACCTCTCGGGGCGACTGTTGGGTGGATCACACCGGGCCACCCCGCGACATAACCATCCCCTTGACCCACAACGCCTCAGTCGAAATAGATGTCGCGTTGGGAAGCGGCGGGGTCGGGGCCGAAATTGGCGGCCATGATGGCGGCGAAGATGCGCATGAGGTCGCGCGGGCGGTTGAGGTCGAGGTCGAGTAGGTCGGCTATTTTGCGGAGGCGGTTGAGCACCGTGTTGGAGTGGACGTGCAAGACCGCGGCGGCCGCGTTGGCATTGCACTGGTGCCAGATGTAGGCCTCCAGCGTCTCGCGCAGCACCGGGTCGATATCCAACGGGGACAAAAGGTTTCGCTGTAGCCGTGTCACCCGCGTCGGTCGGCTGAGCTGGTATTCGACGGCCAGATCGCGGAATCGCAGGACCCCGGAGCTGCGTTGCCCGTACTGCGCCACGCTCAGCAGGTCCTGCACCTCCACGACGGCGACCGGAATGTCCTCGACGGCGGCGCGATCGACCGCGAACAACACCGGTGCACCTACACCGCGCTGGACGGCCAGAAGTTCACGCTCCAGTTTGGCGAAGCATTCCTCGATCGGTAGCTCGCGGCCGTCCTCGAACGGATCGGTGATCGGAATCAGCGCGACACCGCCCGAGTGGATGACGGTGCGCAAGGTGGTGCCGCGGCCCGCCCGGTCGAGTTCGCGTTCCAGCCGCCGGGCGGCCCGGCGAGCCGCCACGGTGGTGGCGACCTCGCCGGATGCCGCGAGCTCCGCCTGGACGCGAATCGCTATCACCCAGTACGTCGTTGCGAGTGCCAGACCGAAGCGCTGCGCGGTGGCGGCCGGATCGGTACCCGCGACCAGGGCCTGGTACAGCATCTTCCGGTCGTGATCGGCGGCCGGCAGCGGCGCCTCGTCCGCGCCGTAACCGCGCAGCACGGCGGCGACGGCCTCGCGTAGGTAGCGGTGCACGAGGACACCGATCTGCACCAGAGAGGCCTCGTCTCCGGTGGCGGCCGCGGCGTCGGTGATCGCCTGCCACCACACCTGCCCGGCGACGTGATAGGCGGCGACGATGTCGGCCAGCGGGAGCCGCTCCTCAGCGCGGTTGCGCGCCGACTCCTCGATCTCCGCGAACGCCGCCGGCTCGGGCAGTTCGCCGGATCGGATCATGACGATCAACAACTCGATGTTCTTGCGGGTCACGCGCTTGATGTCACCGGCCATCGCCTCTTCGGGCAAGGCCCGGTAGGTCGCGAGTTGCCGCCTGGCCTCATCGAGAGTCGCCGACACCAGCGCATTGGTCCCCTGGGCTAGCCGATCGGCTAGCCGGACCCACTTGGTTTCCAGCACCGTTGCCGGTGAGGGCTGCGACTCGCGGACCACAGTGATTCAGACTAGCGAACGGTCTATCCGACGCCGAAGACCATGAGGAATGTACCGATAATTCTCGCGATAATGCCCAGGATCCTGCACATTGGCTACGCTCCGGTTTTGTTTGTTGAATCTTGTTTGTGCGGGGGAGATATGGGCTCGATGTCGATCTGAATTGCCCCTTTGCCCACCGATCGCAAAATCAGCCAGCAGGCCGGCGTCAGGGCGAAGATGATGAGATACCCGAGAACAGTGGCGATGTAAGCCATAGAGAAACCTCCATGCAGGTTGCAGTGCGTCCATCGTGGGTCATCTCCCGGCAGAAATGTCAGTGGCCGGTCACATAGCTGGCGCCATTTCTTGTGTGCGCGGACAACGCCGAAGGTGTGGCCGGGCCATACCGTAGTGGTGCACCGGGTCGGCGACTGACGCCATTCGAATACACGACAAAGTGGTCGTGGATATTCGCCTGTCAGCTATAACATCGGGAGGATTCGACATGCGATTTCTAGTCCCCACAGTAGTTTTCGGCGCCGCGTTGGCCGTCCTGGGGCCCAGTGCGATCGGCCATGCCGCTCCGGCTCCGGAGACGTTCGGGCCGACCGGATCCGGGAATCTCCGAGTCGGCATGGGCATTGCGGAAGCTGTGCTGACCGGAGATATCACCGACGTCGCTTGGTTCGATAACGCCAAACTCGATCCGTTCGCGTGTCACTCCTTCAGGACCCGCTTCGGTACCTCCGGCAGTTTCAATCACGGTGAGATCGTGGAGATCTCGTTGCCTGCCGCGGCCAGCACGCCGGAAGGCATCACGGTGGGTTCCACGCGGGATCAGGTCCGTGCCGCCTACCCCGACCTGTACATCGGAATCGACACCAGCTCCGTACGCGTGCCGGGCAACCCCGCCTTCAAGTACGGCATCGGCGGGATCTCGGCCCAGCAGGCTTCCGGCCAAACTGTCAACGCCCTGACGATCTTCAAGGCCCATACAGATATCTGCCGCCAATGAGTGGCGCTGTTCGATGAATCTGTCACTCGCGCGGCTGGAGGTTCGTCCAACCGCCGCCGTCGGGTCCCTGGACGGTCTTGGAGGTTATGCGTCTTCGAACGACATGTGATGGCGATTACATTTGCACCTTCCATCGCATTACTCGCCAGCTGAGGGAACATCCATGTTCGAACCCGACCTCACACGCAGGCCCATCGCGCGCGGGGGAACATGGCTGTCACTCGCGGTGAGTCTCGCCGCGCCACTGTGTGTGCTGATGATCCTTGTCTGCCACGCCCTATGAACCAATGACGCGCGGTCTGTAGATCACATTCGAACGCCGATGTGACCATCTCACGGGCGACTGTGCCGTCCATCCCATCCCATTGCCGACCAGCGGTGCGGAATCTTACGCTCGCGATTGGTCCACTGTTTCCTCCGAACGACGAAGGGCGGTTCATCATGGTCACGCTCATCCTCGCGGGCATTGCGACAGCAGGAGTGTTCGCGTTCTTCCACGACCGCAACAATATGGACTTCCGCGCACGCGAGATCTCTGAATACCGCGGCGGGAAGTAGCACCCGGGCCCTTGCCTACTCCCGCTGAGGTTCTTCTCTTCCGACGGGAAGGCCCAGCAGGAGTTTGTGCGTGCGTGTGCGTAGGCGCTGCAGGTGGATTGTGTAGGGGTGGCCCGTTTTTCGGTTCCGGAGATGGAGCGCGGGGGAGGGCCGGGATTGGTAGACGTGGCCGGTGGTCCACAGGCGGTGGAAATCGGGATTAGGAGCCAGCGCCCGCAGCAGGGGTGACGTCAGGTCGTTGGTGACGGAGCGGGCGGCGCAGGCTCGGAACCGGCCGACCATCTGGTCGGCTTCGCGTTCCCATTCCTCCATGACCAGACGTGCTCGCGGGTCGGTGAACATCCAGGTCAGTGCATTGCCCTTGGCAGGCAGGCCGGGGAAGGCCGCTTCGAACGCGGTGTTGCTGGCCAGGATTTGCCAGCCGCGGTCCAGGACGGCCGCCGGGTGGGGCGTCAGGGCATCGAGGTCGGTCTCCAGCAGGGCGTCGTCGACGTCACAGGACGACGAGGCGTCCGGGATATGTTGCTGGGCAAGGTGATAGAGGTGGCGACGCTCGTCGGGGGTCAGGGTCAATGCCTCGGCCAGGGCATCCAGCACCGAGGGGCTGGGGTTGCGGGCTTCACCCTGTTCGATCTTCGCCAAGTAGCCCACGCTGGAGTGGATGGCGGCCGCGAGTTGCTGGCGACTCAGGCCGGAGGAGTCGTCGGGGGTGGGGCGCAGGCGGCGGGCGCGAACGAACTCGGCAAGGCTGGGGGGCTGTAGATCGTCCATCGTGTTCAATCCTGCTGAGTCGTTTCGCCTTTCGCCACTTCGACCAGAGCGGCCGCCCCGCGCGCGATGCGGGCGGCGGCGTCGGCGAGGGCGGGTTGGCCGATATCGAGCCAGGCGATCACCGCGTCGAGAATGTAGGCGGGGATGACGGCGGCGGCCCAGTCCTGCCAGGGTCCGGCCGGGACGGCCTGGGTCAGGTAGCGCTGGGCGATCAGGACGGAGTAGCCGCGCACCATGTCGCTCACATCGTGAAAATCGGGTTCCCGCACGGCATGTCGGAAGAGCAGGCGGAAGGCGTCCGGATCGGCGGCCGCGGCGGCGAGTAGCGCGGGGATGCTGGTGCCGTCAGGGGTGTCGGTGCCGACCGCGTCGCCGAGCCGGGTGTAGGCGCGTTCGAGGGCGGCTCGGTAGAGGTCCGCCTTGGAGTCGAAGTGCCGGTAGAGGATCACGTGCGAGACCCCGGCCTCGGCCGCGATCTGATCGAGTCCGGTACCCGCGAATCCATTGGCCGCCACCGCCCGCGTCGCCGCATCGAGCAGCTGCTCGCGGCGCTCGGCGCGGGGCATGCGGCGGGTGGGCTCGGGTGCCGTCGGGGGCCGAGTTCGATTGGGTGGCACGGATTCACCTCCTTGTTCGGGTGGAATGGTACAACCGCTTATGTTTAAGTGAGATTGTACAAGTGCGTGTAAAGGTAGGAGCGTTCATGACCACCGAAACCGAGACCACCACTCCCTCCGCGGCCCAGGTGCCGCGCTGTCCGATGTCGGAAAGCGCTGCCGCGGAGCCGATTCGACGAGTCGCGACGCCCACCGGCGATCCGGCCTGGCAGGTGTGCGGCTACCACCTGGTCAAGGACCTGTTCACCGATGCCCGGCTGGGCCGCGCGCATCCGACGCCGGCCACCGCTCCGCGCTCCTCGTACTCGGTCTTCTTCGGCTCGCCGCTGGGCAACTTCGAGACCGAGCCCGAGGACAACGCCCGCATGCGACAGCTGCTCAACCCCTTCTTCTCGCCCCGCCGAATGCGCGAATTACGGCCTCGCGTAGAGAAATTCACCAGCCGGCTGCTCGACGACATGGCCGCCGCGGGTGGTCCCGCCGACCTGCACGCCGCCCTCGCCGTCCCGCTCCCGCTGCTGGTCATCACCGAATTGATCGGCGTCCCGTACTCGGACCGGGAAATGGTGCGAGAGTGGACCGCCGCGCTCTTCGACAAGTACGACGCCGCCAAATCGGCCCAGGCCGGGGCGGAATGGTTCGCCTACAGCAAATCGCTGGTGGAGCAGCAGCGGCGCACGCCCGGCGGTACGGGCGTGCTGCCGAGCCTGTGCGAGGTCGAGGGTCTCAGCGATGATGTGATCGCCACGCTCACCCTGTCGCTGCTGCTCGCCGGTCACGAGACCTCGGTCGTCGAAATCGGTTTGGGTGCACTGGCTTTGCTGCAGAACCCCGAACAGTGGGAATTGCTGGTCTCGCGTCCCGAACTGGTGCCCGACACCGTGGACGAACTGCTGCGGTTGCACAAATCCACCGGGTTCGCCCGGTATGCCCGCACCGATTTCGAGGTCGAGGGCGTGCCCATCGCGAAAGGCGAACTCCTCCTGCTGGATGTGGATTCGGCCAATCACGATCCGACGGTCTTCACCGATCCGCGCAGCCTGAACATCACCCGCGGCGAGGCGCAGCATCTGGGCTTCGGCTACGGCCCGCGCTACTGCCTGGGAGCGCCGCTCGCCCGGGTCGAACTCGAAGTCGTCTTCGAACAGCTCATTGCGCGGTTCCCGAACCTGCACCTCGCCGTCGACCCGGCCGAGCTGAACTTCCGCACCGACGTCGCGACCAATGGCGTGACCGAACTGCCGGTCGCATGGTGAGATTCGCGGCGGCGGGGGTGACATTGGGCCTGGCGGCCGGGCTGCTGCACGCGGGTTCGGCGGTGGCCGAGCCGGTTTCGTGTGCGCCCGCGCGCTCGGAGGTGATGTCGGCGGCCGAAACGCCGGACCTCGACTGGGCCGAGGGCCTGGGCTACGACGGGAACGGCGACCTGTGGGTCACCCGCGTCCGGCGCAACGAGGTGCAGCGCTACGACGCTACTGGGCGAATCACCGCGACGGTCGCCGTGCCTTCGCCGGGTGCGATCAAGCTCGGCCCGGACGGGAGAATGTATGTCACCTACGGCAATTCGCTGTCCAATCTGACGCCGGGCTCGAGCGGTGGCGGTGTCGTGCGCATTGACCCGGATGCGGCCGCACCGACCGCCGAACCCTTCGCCGACGGCCTCGGCATGGCCAATGGCCTGGCCTTCGGCCCCGGCGGCGAACTCTATGTCGCCGATACCTCGGCCGGGATCATCCGCATCCGCCCCGACGGTTCCGTGGACCGCGAATGGTCTTCACTCGCCAGGAATTTCGGCGCGGACGGGCTCGCGAGCGACGGCGACGCGCTCTACGTCACCCTGTACCTCAGCCCCACCGGACGCGTACTGCGCGTGCCGATCGCCGACCCCGCCCACCCTGCGATCGTGGCGGACCTGGCTGCCACGATCGGATTGCCCTCCCTGCCCGATGATTTGGCGCGCACGGGGGATGGCTCGCTCTACGACGCCACGACCACCGGCCACCTGGTGCGCATCGACCCCGCCACCCATGCCGCCTGCACCGTGCTGACCGGTGGCGGCATGACAGCGGTCGCCGTGCCACCGGGCTCCTACCACGACCTGCTGGTCGCCACCACGCGCGGCGACCTGCTGCATGTCCATCTCGATTCGTGAACCGACGACCCCACAGCAAGTTTTCATCTTTTGAAGGAGTCCGTGATGACCGCGGAACCGCTGCCCCAGACCTGTCCCGTCACCGCTGCCATCCAGCGCACCACCACATCCCTCGGCCACGATGCCTGGCTGGCATCCGGCTACACCCAGGTCCGCACACTCTTCAGCGATCCCGGCTTCGGCCGCTCGCACCCCACGCCCGAGACCGCCTCGCGCGATTCGGAATCGATGTTCTTCGGCGGCCCCACCGGCGATTTCGACACCGAACCACACGACCAGGCCCGGCTGCGTGAGCTGGTCGTGCCCTACTTCTCACCGCGCCGCATGCGCGATATGCGCCCGCACATCGACGAGCTCACCAAGGGGCTGCTCGACGACCTCGAGGCGCACGGCTCCCCGGCCGACCTGCGCGCCCTGGTGGCATCGCCGCTGCCCATGCTGGTCATGTGCGAACTGCTCGGGGTGCCCTACGCCGATCGCGAGCAATTCCGTTCCTGGACCGAAGGGGTCGCTGACAAGCACGACAACGAGAAGGTGGGTGCGGGCATCGCCGGCCTCTTCGGCTACTTCGGCGAACTGGTGGCGCGCAAGCACCGTGAGCCCGGGGACGACATCATCACCCACCTGATCGAGCGGGGCGATGTCAGCGACAACGGCGTCGCCACCCTGGGCATGGGGTTGCTGTTCGGCGGGCACGAATCGACCGTCGTCGAAATCGGTTTGGGTGCGTTGAATCTGCTGCGCAATCAGGATCAGTGGCGACGACTGGTGGATGATCCGGGGCTGGTGCAGTCAGGCGTCGAGGAGCTGCTGCGGGTGAACGACGCCATCCGCATCCCGCGCTACGCCCGTGCGGGTGTGGAGATCGAGGGCGTGGCGGTGGGGGCCGGTGAGCTCGTGCTGCTCGACATCACCGCCGCCAATCACGACCCGGACGTCTTCCCCAATCCCGACAGCGTCGATCTGACCCGTTCGGGCGCAACGCATGTCACCTTCGGGTATGGCCTGCGGCACTGCATCGGCGCACCCCTGGCCCGGGTGGAGCTGCAATCTGTGTTCCAGCAGCTGGCGATCCGGTTCCCGACGCTGCGGCTGGCGGTCGCGCCGGAGGAGATCCGGATGCGCACCAGCACCTTCACCGGCGGCGTGGAGGAGCTGCCCGTCATGTGGTGAAAACCGTTGGGGTACGGGCTTGTTAGGCTGCTGCCGGTCGTTCGTCTGACAGGAGCCGATTGTTCATGCCCTATGCCATCTCCGCGGGGGCGCAGGTGTTCTTCACCGACAGCGGGGGCGAGGGTCCGGCGGTGGTCCTCGGGCATCCGTTCCTGATGGATCATGAGGTGTTCGACCAGGCGGCCTCGTCCTTCCGGCGGCACACCGAGGAACTCGGCACCCGCTACCGGGTGGTCGCCATCGATGCGCGGGGGCACGGTGAAACCCGCAGCGGCGATACGCCTTTCAGCTCGTGGGATCTGGCCCGTGACGCCTGGGCGGTGGTGGATCACCTGGGTATCGACCGCGTGGTGGCCGGTGGCCTCGACCTGGGTGGATTCATCGCCCTGCGGATGGCGCTGCTGGCCCCGCCACGCTGCGCCGGGCTGATACTCATCGGCACCTCCGCCGAGTCATACACCCCGGCGCAGCGGGAGGGCTATCGGCAGGTCCTGGACGCGTGGACCGGGACCGCGCCGCTCGAGGCGATCGCGAAAATGGTTGCGGGGCTGACGATCAGCGCCAACCGTGACGATTATGCGCGCTGGCTGCAGAAGTGGCTCGATGGCGACCGGCGGCGAGTGTCGAAGGCCGTCGACAGCCTGATCAATGTGGATTCCATCGTCGAGCTGTTGGGCGATATCGACTGTCCCGCTTTGCTTGTGCGCGGCGCGGCGGATCCCGCGTTCAGCCAGCAGACCATGCGCGTCCTGGAGGCCGGTCTCGGCGGGCCCACCGAATTCCGCACCATCGAGGGGGCCGCGCACACCGTCATGCTCACGCACGGCCCCGAGGTGAACGCGCTCATCCTGCGTTTCCTCGATTCACTGCGGCTCTGATCCCGTTCGGGGTGCCCCCGCGCGAGGGGTACCCCTGGCCAGGGGGTGGGCAGTACCCGGGCCGGTGAGACTATTGCCCGGACAACCCGCGCGCCTGTTGTATTTTTCTCGGCACCGTCGCCACTTCTTCACCTCGAGTACAGGTAGTGGGGTAGAACCATGTCGATTTCCTTTTTGTTCGGTGGCCAGGTAAGCCTGACGGCCGAGACTATCGACGAATTCGCGCGAGCCTGCCCGGCCGTGGGTATCGCGTACGAACAGGCCGCGATCGCGACCGGAATTCCCCTCGATAACTTGCGGGCGCGCATTCCCGAATCCGAATACCCGGAGACATCGAACGATTCGGGCGAGGACGGCCACAGTATCGGCGCGCTCCGGCAGGCCGCCTTCGCGCTCGGGTGGCGGAGGAACTGGCCGGGCGCGGGTTGCGGCCGGAGGCCGCGGGCGGTCTGAGCCTCGGCGCGCTCATCGCCACCTGTGTGGCTGGATCCGTGGCCCGGGACGAGCTGTTCGGGCTGCTGCACCGGCGGCGATTGGTGCCGCTGCCGGAGGATGTTGCGGCACAGGGCATGGCACTGATGTACACACCGGTCTCCGATGCGCCGAAGAACTATTACGGCAAGCGACGGCCGGGGGTGTATCTCGCGGTCGATACCGGGCCGGTCGACGCGGTCATGCGTTCCTTCGTGCTCTCCGGCCATCTGGCGGCGCTGCGGGAAATACTCGCCGAGGTGGAAGCCGATTCGCGGTCCCGGCAGATGTACATTCTCGATGCCTATCAGGGTGCGTTTCATTCGCCGCTGCAACAGCACGCGGTCGACTTCATGCGGGAATTCGTGGAAGGCATGATATTTCGCGATCCGCGTATTCCGGTGTGCTCACCGGCGCGGCAGCGGGCGCTCCGATCGGCCGAGGAGGTCAAGCATTTCGTGCTCACACACAATCTGCTCCCCGCACGCTACGAACCGCTCATCGCGGAGATGGATCTGCTCGGCATGACCGGTGGCTTGGTACTCGGCCCGGGATTGCCCGCGCCCGCGGTGCAACCGTTCCCGGTCGAGGTGATCGCCGAACCGGCCGATCTGGACCGGCTGCCGGCCATCGCACGGCGGCTGTCCGGACTGTCGGCGGAGGTGGCATGACGCGCTTCACCGATCGCCGGGTACTCGTCACCGGTGCGAGTTCCGGTATCGGACAATCGATCACACTCCGCCTACTCGCCGAAGGGGCGACAGTCTGCGGGGTCGCCCGCACGCCCGCCGCCCTGGAGCGGACGGTCGAACTGGCCCGGGAACGGGCAGTGCACGAGCGGCTGCGTATCGAAACCCTCGATATCGCGGACGAATCCGCCGTGGAACGGGTGGTGCCCAAGGTCGTCGCCGAGCTCGGTGGACTCGACGTGCTGATCAACGCGGCCGGGATAGTCCGGATGTCGCATGTGCACGAGACCAGCAGCGCGCTGTGGAACGAAGTGCTGGGCACCAATCTCACCGGCGCGTTCCTGGTAACCCGCAGCGCACTACCGGCCCTCCTGGAGTCTCCCCGCCCGGTCGTGGTGAACATCAGCTCGAACGCCGCCGCCTACGCCGCCCCCTACCGCGCGGCCTACGCCGCCAGCAAGGGCGGCCTCGAATCCTTCACGCGCGCTTTGGCTCTCGAATACAGCAAACAGGGCTTGCGCGCCGTATGTGTCGCCCCCGGCGGCATCGAAACCGCCATGACCTACAGCCTCACCCCACCCATGGACATCGATCCGTCACTACTGTCCAAGATGGCCCCCGCCATCGGCCCTCTGCTCGGTTCACCGGACATGGTGGCCGGTGTGGTCGCCATGCTCGCCTCCCCGGACGCCGAATTCATCACCGGGACGGTGATTCAGGTCGACGGGGGAGCACACATCTGAGGTGTGAGCGCATTCCATTGCGCTGCAAGAGACTCCGTCGGTCAGTGGTCGGTGGCGCGGAGGGGTTCACCGACGTGGTGGAGGTGTTTCAGCGCCTCGCGGTAGGAGGAGATCAGGCTTGTTTCGTAGTAGTCGACGCCGATGTCGGCGCAGTAGGCGCGGACGATCACCTGGGCGTGGCGCAGGTTCGGGGTCGGCATGCTCGGGAACAAGTGGTGCTCGATCTGATAATTGAGCCCACCGAGGGCGAGATCGGTCAAGACCCCGCCGCGCACATTGCGGGAGGTCAGCACCTGCCGGCGCAGGTAGTCGGGGCGGTCGTCGCCGGTCAGGGTCGGCATGCCCTTGTGGTTCGGGGCGAAGATGCATCCCATGTACAGGCCGAACAGCGCTTGGTGAACAACGAAGAAGGCGACGGCCTTGTCAGCGGGCAGCACCAGAAACAGCGCGGCCAGATAGGCGGTGACGTGAAGAAAGAGCAGCGCGCCCTCCAGCGCGCGGTGCTTGAGAGACCGCTTTCCGAGCGCACGGATGCCGGCCACATGCAGGTTGAGGCCCTCCAGCAACAGCAGGGGAAAGAACAGAAAAGCCTGCGACCGCCCGATGATTCGAGCCAGACCACGGCTGGCCCGCGCCTGCCGTTGCGACCAGACCAGAATGTCGGGCGCGACATCAGGGTCGAGTTCCTCGTGGTTCGGGTTGGCGTGATGGCGCGTGTGCTTGTCCTGCCACCAGCCGTACCCCAAACCGATACCCGCGTTGCCGACTATCCGGCCGACGATTTCCGTCGAGCGGCGCGTCCGAAACACCTGACGGTGCGCCACATCATGCATGACGAGCGCGACCTGCGCGAAAGTCACCGCCATGAACGCCGCGACCGCGAGCGTCCACCACGAGTCACCGACCAGGACGAACGCCGCGCAGCCGGCCACGAACGCGAACCCGACCAGGCTCAGCCGGATTACGTAATAGCGTGGACGCCGCTCCATCAATCCCGCCTCGGAGACCCGGCGCAGGAGACGAGCGTAATCACGGCCGGCTCCGTTTCGCGATGACGGCGGAGCGGGTTCGGGAACCAAGGCAGAGGTCTTCATGAGATCTTTCCTGAGAGCTGAATCGGCGAGGCCACCGTCGCACGGAAATCGGTGCGGGGAAGGACGATTCGACGCTATCGACAGGATTCTCGTTCGATGTAATACCTCGGTATGGCACGGAATAGCACCGTGGCGTGAGGCGAGTGCACGATCGCGCTCCCCGACCTCGCGCGCGTCGGGGCCGTACCACCCGCGCCGGTGCCGTTTCCGGCACCGGCGCGGGTGGTGAGTGCGGGCTGATCTCAGCTGTTCTGCCAGAAGTGCTGGGAGAGTTCGCGGCGGGTGGCGCGGGCCTTGCGGTCGGTGAAGTCGCGGATGCCTGCCGCTTCGAGTGCGAAGGGCTGGATCGGCACCTCAAAGGCCAGTGCGCCGGAGATGGGTAGGTCGGCGCCCTTGTTCATGATGAATTTTGTGCGGCGCACCGTGGTTGGGTGTTTGGCAAGCATGACGTCGGTGAGCGCCGCAACTTCGGTGTCGAGGTCATCGGGGGCGCAGATACGGTTGACGAGGCCGTGGCGCTCGGCCTTGTCGGCGGCGAAGAGCGCGCCGGTCAGGTTCCACTCCTTGGCTTTTCGGGTGCCGACGGCGCGGGCGAGGCGGGAGGTGCCGCCCCATCCGGGCGTGATGTCCCAGTCGATTTCCGGCATGCCCCAGCGGGTGCGGTCGGTGGCGATGACGAAGTCGCAGACGAGTGTCAGTTCGAGTCCGCCGCCGGTGCACGCCCCGTCGACGGCTGCGATCGTGATCGGTGTCAGGTCCTCGATGATCTGCACTGTCTCTTGATATTTGCGCACCTGCCAGTACGGGTCCTCCGGCGTCCAGGTGCCGAATTCGGCAACGTCGTCACCGCTGCAGAACGTGTCACCCGCGCCGCGTAGTACGAGGATGCGGCAGTCGCGGTCGTCGCGGACCTCGCGTACGGCCCGGTTCAGTTCATCCGACATCGCCCGGTCGAGGGCGTTGTGCACGTGTGGGCGGTTCAGCGTGATTGTGGTGACTGTCTCGGAGCGGGTGAGGATCAGGTGCTGGTAGTGCTCGCTCATGGCTTCCGGCTTCCGGTTTCGGCGATGACTTGCATAACGAGACTAGGGTGCGGAAGTCTCGTTATGCAAGGGTTGTCGGTAGACTCGGTCCATGCTGCAACGGGACTGTTCGGTGTTTCGCGCGGTTACCGTGATCGGCGACGCGTGGTCGTGGATGGTGTTGCGCGAGGCACTGATTCACGATGTGCGGCGCTTCGACGGCTTCCAGCAACGCCTGGGCATCGCCCGATCGACGCTGACCCTGCGGCTGGAACGGCTTGTCGCGGCGCACATCCTGGAACGGCAAGGCCCGGAATACCTGCCGACCCGGCGTGGTGCGGACTTCCTCGGTTGCCTGCTCGCCGCCCTGCACTTCGGCGACACCTGGTGCACGGAAGATGGAGGGCCACCCCCCGTCGAGGTCATCCATCGCGAGTGCGGTCAGCGGATGCATGCGGTACTCGCCTGCGACAGCTGCCACCGCGCGGTGCTGGCGCGCGAGGTGCGCTTCGATCGCCGGCCCGAGCCGGTGCGTCGTCCGCAGGGCTCGGTCGGCCGGCAACGGATGCCAGGTCTGGACCTGCTCGAACGCAACGGCCCGGATTCGATCGCCCGCACCATGCAGGTCGTCGGCGATATGTGGAGTTCGCTGATCATCCAGGAGAGTTTCTTCGGCACGCACCGATTCGACGACTTCCATCGCAGGCTGGGCATCGCCACAAATATCCTGTCGCACCGGCTGAGTCGGCTCGTCGAGCTGGGCATCCTGACCCAAGCGGATGGATACCACCTCACCGAGAAGGGCCTGGCCCTTTGCCCGGTCCCGCTGGCCATGCTCACCTGGGGTGACCGATGGCTCAGCGACGGCGCGCCGCCGATCACCCTGTCCCACGTGCCGTGCGGGCAACCATTCGCCGCGCTGCTCACCTGTTCCGCATGCCGGCGAGAAGTCGACCGAGGAGACCTCTCGATCGCACTATCGTCATCGCTCGCGCGGTGACGCCCGCCCGCACCGGCAAGGGTGTACGGCGCAGAGCGGATACCGTGCAGAGTGTGACAGTCCGGCCCGTTGCCCCGGGTGGCAGGACTCATCAGTGTGGGCCGCTTGATGATTGGTGGGCCCGCCACTCGCGAGGGGTGATCTTGTGGGTGCGGCGGAACGCTCGGGTGAAGGTGTTGACGTCGTTGAAACCGACGCCATAGGCGATGTCGGCCACCGTGGCGGAGGTTTTGTGTAAGCGGCGCTGCGCTTCGGCGAGGCGAAGTCCGCGCAAATGCGTTGCCGGGCTGTCTCCTGTACGCGCGAACTGCAGTTCGAGGTAACGGCGGGAAACGCCGTGAGCGCTGGCGATTGCGTCGACGTCGAGGTTCGGGTCGGTCAGGTGGCGGCGCATGAACGTGCGCGCGGCGTGCAGGAGCGCCTCGCCGGCCAGTGGTGGCGGGGTGCCGTGACCGTCGGTGTGCTGGCGCAGGAGGGCCGAGAGCAGGTCGGCGACGGTGTCCGCGAGCTGGTTGGCGGTGCCGGTCGGGCAGCCTTCCTTCATGATCCCGGTCAGGACGTGTCTGAGGATTATCAGAGTCGGGGCGTCCAGGTCGATCAGGCGCGCGGTCGAATCTCGGATGACCGCGCCGCGGAGCCTGACACGTGGAACCTGAAGCACCAGTTGGCTTTGCACCGAGTCCAAACGCAGCTCGTAGGGGCGTGCGGTATCGAGAAGGGTGGCGGCGTTCGCGGTCAATCGCGCGGTGCGACCGGCTTGATCAACCCAGCCGGTACCGGTGAGGTGGATCGACAGGAAACGCGTCCCGACGCACCACGACCGGGGTCGAAACGACATGCGAGAGACCGATGTCGGCGAAGGTGCGCTGCGTGATCTCACCCTGGAAGGACTCGTCCGCGTGCACGCGCGTCGGAACGAAAGCGTCGCTGCAAACCTGCGACCAGTTCTCGATCCGGTCTGCCTGGAACGTCCGCACACCGAGACGGCAGTAGACGCGGTCTCCGCCGCCGAATCGCGCGCTGTTCGCGAATCAGCGAAAACCCGTGCGCGCGACGCCGAGATCGCGCGCGAAAGCGCGCCCGTAGCGTGCGAACCATGAGCCAACTCGAAGGACTCGCCAACGTCGTCTATCCGGTGACCGACATCGACGCGAGCGTCGCGGCCTTCACCGCTTTGCTGGGCAGTTGAGTGCGCGACATCGATTATCCGCGCCGACAATCTGGTGGGATCGCCGACGATGACGGAACCCTGCGCCAGCAAAAGTTGGCAATCCGCAAGCGCTGCAAGCTGTTTCCAAGGCTAGCCGGGCGCGATGACGCAGCGGAACCTGTACGGAGTCAAGCGGGTTCGTTGTGTTGGCCTTCGGTGTTGCGGACAGGGAGTCGTGCGGTGACCTGCCAGCCGCCGTCGTCGGTGGGTCCGGCGGCGAGTGCGCCGCCGACGGCTTCGGCGCGTTCTCGCATGCCCATGAGGCCGAAGCCGCCGCGACCTCCGGACGGACTCGCCCGCCCGGGCGGCGGACTGTTCCGTATCTGGACTAGTAGCTGACCATCGCATGTGTCGATGTGGACCGCGACCGTTGTGCCCGGCGCGTGTCTGCGCACGTTGGTCAATGCCTCCTGGACGACCCGCTGTATGGAGGTCGCGACCTCCGGCACCAGCTGAGCTTGGCGCGCCCGGTCGGTGATGTCGAGGGTCGGGTTCAGGTCGGCCGAACGTGCCACCAAGTCGGCCAGCCCCGTGTACAGGTCGTCAGGCCAGATACCGGGTTCTTCGGGTTGTCGGAGCATGCCGACCAAGCGTCGCATCGAATCGAGGGTCTCGATGCTTCCCTTCTCGATGTTCCGCAGTATCTGGTCGACCTGTTCCGGCGCGCTATGGCCGATGGTCCTCGCGGCCTGGACCTGTACGACGATGCCGGTCACGTGGTGCGCGACGAAATCGTGCAGTTCCCGTGCGAGTTCCAGACGTTCGTGCTCCCGCACGGCCGCGACCGTCCGCCTGCGGCGGGCATCCTGGGCGCGCAGATAGCAGCCGAGGACCAGGATCGCGCCTGCGCAGAACGTCAGCACCAAGCACGCGCTGAGAGCGGTGACCCCGTGACCGGTGCGCAGCGGGGCGATGACGATCGCCGAACCCAGCGCCACACACTGCGCCAGGACGGTGGTGACGGGCGTGATATGTCGTGCGGCGAGCATGAGCAACGTCAGCAGGGCTCCGGTCTCCAGCAGGCCCCACGACCAATTGGGGCGATAGTGCGTCAACAGGAAGAACAGCGTCAAGGCCCAGGATCCCGCTATTGCGACAACAACCCTCGCCCACAGCGAGAACCGCCCGGCTGGGGCCAGTACCAGCGTGGCGAACGCTGGCCCGGTCACGACGGGAACGACCGCCGCCGGATTGTGCAGGCCATGGCGAAACAATGTGACGCTGGACAGGTCAACCAGCCAGAGCAGGACAAGAGCCACCCATGCTGTGCCGACGGCGGCCAAATAGGCGTGACGCGAAATTGGCAGGTGAACTGTCACACCGCAAGAATATAATATGCAGAAATTCCAGCGACCATTCCGTGGAAACAAATTTTGCTTTTCGGTCGTCCGGGATGATTTCACGGCCTTACCCATCGGCGACCCTTCCCCGAGTGCCCGAACGGCTCCCCGTCCGCGGTAGCCGCGAGCGGGGAGCCGAATTGTTCGAGGTGTCAGGTCGACTCGTGCGGACCTAACCCACCGCGGCGCCTGTCGCGCCACCGATCGCGCCACCGGCCAACGCGCCCAGACCCGCGCCGGCAGCGGCGCCACCCAAACCACCGGCGACCGCGCCAGCGGCAAGCCCGGTCACACCGAAGAGCCCACCACCGATGACTCCACCGATAACCGCGCCCGGCAAACAACCGATGATCAACGCGGGCAACCCGATCACACACCCCGCTGCCATCCCGACAGCGGCGCCGGCCAGGCCCATCCCCACGCCGGCAGCCAGGGAAGTGCCGACGGCGCCCACACCAGCGCCGAGCCCACCGCCGACCACCGCGCCGTCAGCCGCGCCCAGGCCGGTGCCGAGCACGCCGCCCGCCAGACCTCCGACCACGTCACCCGCCACGTCTGTGACCATGCCGTCCGCGATATCTTCGGCAGGCGAAGCAATCGTGGAGTCCGGGAGGTCCGGGGCATCCTCCATTGCGGACGCCGTGACCGGCGCTGCCTGAGCCGGCGCCGAGACGATCGCCGCAGAGAGCGGAATCGATGCAACCAGCGCGGTCGAAATCAAGGCCTTCTTGAATTTCATCTCTCCACCCTTCTCCATTTCTCGGACTGCTTCGACAATTCCTTCAGCAGCGGGACAAGAAGAAGGTTATTCAATGAATCCAGGGGCTCGCTTCGGCCGAATAGCCGATTTCCGGCGCTCGGCTGATCGGCCGAACGGCCGACCCCTTCGGCCGTTCGGATGGCCTACCCCGCCGAATCCTCAGTTCGGTCGGACCTGACCGGTTTCCCACGCCCACGCCGCTATCTCCACCCGATTGCGGACACCGAGCTTGGCTTGAATATTGCCCAAATGGGCCTTGACCGTCCCCAACGACACCGACAGCCGCTCGCAGATCTCCTGATTGGTCAGCCCACGAGCCACCAGCCTGGCCACATCCAGCTCCCGGTCGGACAGCTGATGAGCACCCGGCGCGGCGGCGTCCAGCGGTAGTGCGGCATCAGGTTCCTGCAAGCGACCGAGTTTCTCCAGCAGTCGCACCGTAATCGACGGCGACACCAGGGCGTCACCGCGATAGGCCGCCCGCACCGCGGCGACCAGCAACTCGGGGCCGGCATCTTTCAGCAGGAAGCCGCAAGCACCGCCGTGCAGTGCCCCGTAGACGTAGTCGTCCTGATCGAACGTGGTCACAACAACCACTCGCAGCGGATCGGTCACCTCCGAACCGGCAAGTAGCCGGGTCACCCCCAACCCATCCAGACCCGGCATCCGCACGTCGACCAGACAGACATCGGGCAGCAACCGTCGCGCCGCCTCCACGCACGCCACACCGTCCCCGACCTCGGCGATCACCCGAATATCCGGCTGCGCCTCGAGTATCAGCCGAAACCCGCTCCGGACCATTTCCTGGTCATCGGCGATCAGGACGCGGATCACCGCCGACGATTCGGCAAGAGACTCGGTACTCGACTCCGACGCTGGGACCGAAGTAGTCACGGCACTGATCTTGCCACCCGGCACTGGAATCGGAGGGTACTGCTTCGTCCCACGAGTCCAGCCCGGCGCCTCGGCGCACGTCCGACCGCAGCATTCCCCCGGCCGGATGTCGCCGGGGATCGCGGCGGTTGAAAGGGCGGACGTGACCGGTCAGCGGTCGATGCTAGCCATGCCGGCTTCGTTGTGGCGGGCTCCCGTGGCTGGCGTGAGTGCCACGCCCATGCACCCGCATCCCGAGTGCTAATCCCCAAGCGCTGCAAGCCGTTTCCGCAAGTCCAGACGTACGCGATGACAGCACGAACAGGTCGGGCTACCGGACAGTCCGGTGGGGGTTCAAAACGGCTTCAGAAACGAATGGTGTGACTTTCGTTGGACCACAAAAGAATTCACATGTCGCTGTGTCCGGAGGGGGACTTGAACCCCCACGCCCTAATACGGGCACTAGCACCTCAAGCTAGCGCGTCTGCCATTCCGCCACCCGGACCGGTGATGCTGGACAAGATTAGCGG